>NZ_JBFUBD010000137.1:0-6862 GCF_056405935.1 Polaromonas sp. P1_E3 | reverse complement strand
ATCTGCGACCATCTTTTCCCCGCCACAGACTCCGACGGCCCCGACGGCCGGATTCCCATCGTCGGCAYTGCCGGCTCCAGCGGCAACGAACGTGTGGCGCGGCTGGTGGCCTGGCTGCTGCACCTGTCGGGCCGCCACACCGGCCTGGCCTGCCAGGGCGGCCTGTTCCTGGACCAGCGCTGTGTAGACGCGTCCAACTGCGCGAACTGGGAAGCCGGCCAGCGTCTGCTGATCAACCGCGCAGTACAGGCCGCCGTGTTTGAAAACGGTGCCGACACCATCCTTCGCACAGGCCTGCCCTATGACAAATGCCAGGTCGGCGTTGTCACAGATCTGGGCGGCGCCGAAGGCCTGGCCGAATTCGACATCACCGAAGCTGACCAGATGTACAAGGTCATGCGCTCGCAGGTCGATGTGGTGCTGCCCGGCGGTGCTGCGGTGCTCAATGCCGCAGATCCCCGCATCGCCGAAATGCAGTCGCTTTGCGACGGCGAAGTCATTTTCTACAGCACCGACCCCAAGGCCGGGGCCATTGCGGCGCACTGCGCCAAGGGCGGCCGCGCGCTGTACCTGCGCCAGGACCAGGTCGTGCTGGCCACTGGCGCCAGCGAGGCTTTTTTGCCGGGCCTCGGCAAACTGACCGCCTGGCGCGAACGGCGCGGGCTGTCCGAAAGCGGGCTGCTGGCCGCCGTGGGCGCCGCCTGGGCGCTGGGCATTCCGCTCAACCTGATAGGCGCCGGCATGGAAGCCTTTGAAACCACCCCTAAAACCGCCGGGAGTGCCGAATAATGGAAGTGTCCCGTATCCGCGCCCTGCGCGGACCCAACCTCTGGAGCCGCCACACGGCGCTCGAAGCCATCGTTGCCTGCACTGCAGCGGAGTGCAATATCGCCGGCCTGCCAGGCTTTGAGCCGCGCGTGCGCTCACTGTTCCCCGAGATGGGCGCCTTCCGCCAGACCGGCCATGCAGGCCCCGTCTCACTGGCTCATGTACTGGAAGCCGCCGCGCTGGCGCTGCAGACGGCCGCCGGTTGCCCCATCACCTTCAGCCACACCGCCGCCACAGTGGAAGCCGGCACCTACCAGGTCATCGTCGAATACAGCGAAGAAGCCGTTGGCCGGCTCGCGGTGGAGCTGGCACAGGCCCTGATCCACGCGGCCCTGCGCGATACCGCTTTCGACCTGGACGCCGCGATTGCCCAGCTGCGCGAGCTCGACGAAGACGAGCGCCTTGGCCCCAGCACYGGCGCCATCGTCGATGCGGCCGTGGCACGCGGCATTCCCTACCGGCGCCTCACCAAAGGCAGCATGGTGCAGTTCGGCTGGGGCTCCAGACAGCGGCGCATCCAGGCCGCGGAAATCGACGCCACCAGCGCCGTGGCTGAATCCATTGCGCAGGACAAAGACCTCACCAAAAAGCTGCTGCGCGCGGCCGGCGTGCCGGTGCCGCTGGGCCGTCCGGTCACCGATAGGGACGATGCCTGGGCTGCCGCCCAGGAAGTGGGTTTGCCTGCGGTGGTGAAACCGCTGGACGGCAACCAGGGCAAGGGCGTCACCGTCAACATCACTACGCGCGACCACCTGGACATTGCCTACAAGGCCGCCGCCGAATACGGCGACGTCATGGTCGAAAAATTCCTGCCCGGCAGCGACTTCCGCCTGCTGGTGGTGGGCAACAAGCTGGTGGCGGCTTCGCGGCGCGAGCCGCCGCAGGTGGTGGGCGACGGCCTGCACACCGTGCGCGAGCTGGTCGACATCGTCAACCAGGACCCCAAGCGCGGTGAGGGCCATTCCACCTCGCTCACCAAGATCCGCTTCGATGACATCGCGGTGGCCCGCCTGGAAGCGCAGGAGCTCACACCCGACTCCATTCCCGCCAAGGGGCGCCGCGTCATTCTGCGCAACAACGCCAACCTCAGCACCGGCGGCACCGCTACCGATGTGACGGACGACGTGCATCCGGCTGTTGCCGCCCGTGCCGTGGCGGCCGCGCAAATGGTCGGCCTGCACATCTGCGGCGTCGACGTGGTCTGCGAAAGCATGCTGCGCCCGCTGGAGACACAAAACGGCGGCGTCGTGGAAGTCAATGCAGCGCCCGGCCTTCGCATGCACCTGTCGCCCTCTTACGGCAAGGGCCGCGCTGTGGGCGTGGCGATGATCGACGAGCTCTTTGCCCCAGGCGACAACGGCCGTGTGCCGGTGGTTGCAGTGACCGGCACCAACGGCAAGACCACCACCACCCGCCTCATTGCCCATCTGCTGGCCGCCGACGGCCTGCGCACCGGCATGACGAACACCGACGGCGTGTATATCAACGGCCGGCAGACCGACAGCGGCGACTGCAGCGGCCCCAAGAGCGCGCGCAACGTGCTCATGCACCCCGACGTCGATGCGGCCGTGTTCGAGATTGCCCGCGGCGGCGTGCTGCGCGAAGGCCTGGGCTTTGACCGCTGCGAAGTCGCGGTTGTCACCAACATCGGCAGCGGCGACCACCTGGGCCTGAACTACATCACCACGGTGGAAGACCTGGCCGTGCTCAAGCGTGTGATCGTGCAGAACGTCTCGACCACCGGATACGCCGTGCTCAATGCCGCAGACCCCATCGTCGCCGACATGGCCGCCACCTGCCCCGGCAAGGTGATCTTCTTCGCCGCCGACAGGCATCACCCGCTGATGGCCACGCACCGCGCGCAGGGCAAGCGCACCGTGTACGTCGACGGCCCCATGCTGGTAGCCGCCGAAGGCGCGTGGGTCGAGCGCATCGCGCTGCAGGGTGTGCCCGTCACACGGGGCGGCACCATCAGCTTCCAGGTCGAAAACGTCATGGCCGCCGTCGCGGCAGCCTGGGGCGCAGGCATCAACTGGGACACCATCAAGCGCGGGCTTTCCAGCTTTGTGAACGACGCGCACAACGCGCCCGGCCGTTTCAACGTGATGGACTACAAGGGCGCCACGGTCATTGCCGACTACGGCCACAACCCCGACGCCATGCGCGCGCTGGTGGCCGCCGTCGATGCGATGCCGGCCACGCCCGGCCAGCGCCGCAGCGTGGTGATCAGCGGCGCCGGCGACCGCCGCGACAGCGACATCCGCGACCAGACCATCATCCTCGGCGGCGCGTTTGACGACGTCATCCTGTACCAGGACGCCGCCCAGCGCGGCCGCGCCGACGGTGAAGTGATGGGCCTGCTGCGCCAGGGCCTGGAAGGCGCCCACAAGGCGCGCCGCACCCAAAAGATCGACGAAATCCGTGGCGAGTTCCTGGCCATCGACACCGCGCTCTCGCGCCTCTCACCCGGTGACCTCTGCCTGATCCTGGTCGACCAGGTACAGGAAGCACTGGACCATCTGGCCGCGCGGGTGAAGGAAGCCAAAGAAACTGTTGCGCACTGAGCGGGCAAGCACGGCCAGGGTGGGCCCCTCGTGTGGGCCGGCCAGCTATGTTTTTCTTTCGCTCTTGCGCTGTTTTCTGATTTCGACCGAAAGGTTGTGGTCCGCGATGATTCTTTTCTGCCGGAGTTCCAGCCATCGGACCGCCCAGAAACCCAAAAGCCGGAGGACGAGCAAATACGCAACCGCAACGGCAAACGACAACCAATCTCCGAGCATTGCCCGCACCGGCGCCTGCCAATAGCCCAAGGGGAACATCCCAACCAGGTATATCCAGAAAGGCAGGCGGTTCTTCATAGGCTATTCATGGCCATGAGACACACAGGCTAACCCTTGTCCTGAGCATCGCAAGGCGCTGCCTCGATTGAGCATCCGGACAGCCTCGGGAACCGATGGTTGCACCATGCGTCAATTTCCTCAGCCGTGTAGCCCAACAAGAAGCTTTCCATCCGCTCCACCTCTTCGGATTGCCAGCTGTTCATCAGGTAGCGCACGCGCAAAAGAAGCGAGATGGCAGGAATTCGCCAGGCTTCCCGGGCAAGTGCGAAAAACACATACTTGATTTGCACATTGCGATTCAAGCCGGGATGGAATTCCCCTGTGTATGTCTCCTCACCGCGCACAAAAAGCCCCTGATTGACATAGGGAGCGAACTTCCCTTCAGGAATAATTTCCTCATGTGGCAGGACACTTGTTTCGTCATGGAACATCGCCAGCGGTTTTACTCCCGCCAACATGAGTTCCAGCTCGCGATTCGTATGGTTTGCGGCGCTGAGATCAATCATGGATCAACAACTCGTTGGACACAAGGACGCGCACAACCAGTCCGGGGCGAAATAGCATGTCGCTTCATCGTAAAGATTGTGCCACCCGACGTTAAACTTGCCCCATGACCTGGAACGCGACCCTCGCACTCGACTACACCCACCAGGCCGGCAAGACCCTTGCCCACTTTCGCCATAGCGGCCCCCTGCGCATCCTGCAAAGCCTTTATCCCGAAGGCGACGCGATTTGCCACAACGTCATCGTGCACCCGCCTGGTGGCCTGGTTGGCGGCGACACGCTGGACCTGGCCTTTACCGCAGCGCCCGGCGCGCACGGCCTCATCACCACACCCGGCGCCACACGCTTTTACCGCTCCGCCGACGAACCCGCCCTGCAGCGCACCCGCCTTGACCTGCAGGCCGGCGCCCGCATGGAATGGCTGCCGCTCGAAGCCATCTGCTACAGCGGCTGCCTTGCCGAAAACCGCCTGACCATGACGCTGGCGCCCGGGGCCGAGCTGATCGGCTGGGACGTCACCGCCCTGGGCCTGCCCGCCGCCAGCCTGCCGTTTGAAAGCGGCAGTTTTCGCCAGCACATCGAAGTGCCCGGCGTCTGGCTCGAACGCGCACGCATGGAAGCTACCGATACCTTGCTGATGAACAGCCCGCTCGGCATGGCTGGCAACCGCTGCGTTGCGTCTTTGTTCTTCGTGACCGGCAGCAAGCTGGAACGCCATCGCCGCCAGCTGGCGCTGGACTGCGCGCGGGAAGTGATGCAAGCCCACCCGCTGAGTGCCAGCGCCGGCGCAACCAGCCCCGACGCGCAGGTCGTCGTCATCCGCGTGCTGTCACCGGTGGTGGAGCCTGCCATGGCCCTGCTCAAGCAGGTCTGGCAAGCCTGGCGCACACAGCTCTGGCAACTGGCGCCGTCTACGCCGCGCATCTGGTCGATGTAGTCCCCTGCAGCCGCCATGCAGGCTGTACAAAAAGACATCTCAGAAAATTCGGTGAATCCCGCACCGCGCTTCACCCGGCTTTGCAGCCTTTAGTTAGCCATGCGGGCACCAGCCCCTGAGCCATCTATCCCGCTGAAAGACCTGTCCTACAGGCGGACAGGCGTAGGGCACGGCTGATCCGGAGCTTTTCCTTTCATGGCCGTTTGCGCGGGCGGCCCAGACTCCATGTATCGATATCCATCGAGTTTCGACAAGGAGTTTGACCATGACCGCATCCCTGAATTTACGCCTTGCGCGCACTGCCGCCTGTTTCGGCGCAGCCGCCCTGCTCTCTCTGGGCGCCACTGCCCAGATTGCTTCCGGCACCACCGGGATCGACGCCACCGGCAATGCCCAAAGCGAGATGAACGCTTGTAAAACAGGCAGAACGCAGCAGGACCGTGAAACCTGCATGACCGAAGTCCGTAACGCCAACGCGGCCAAACGCGCCGGCAAGGTCGACAACGCCAACGGACAGTTTGCCGCCAACGCCCTGAAGCGCTGCGATGTCTTCAAGGGTGAAGACCAGATCGCCTGCCAGGCGCGTATCGTGGGTTACGGCAAGGCCGACGGCAGCGTCGCCGGCGGCGGCGTGGTACGCCAGGTAGAAACCGTTGTCGTGCCGGCCGATGCCACCAACGTGCGCATACAGCCGCAGACATCAACCGACAACATTGTGGTGATCCCGGCGCCTGCCGCAGCACCGCAATAACAGTTGCCACTCGCTCCGCCGGGGTTTGATGAATTCACCGGATGGATGCAGAAGCAAAGGTGGGCCGCTTGCGGCCCACTTCTTTGTCTGTGGCCCGCGTATTTGCCGCCGTTCAGCGGGCAGCGGGCTCCACACCCTGCCGGCTTGGGTAACTCACCGGTAAAGCCCCCCAACAAGGCATTTCAGGCGCATGATGAGCAAGTCTTCCCCACGCGTTCATCAACGACAGCCATAACCGGTTACCCGGCATCACCCGCCACGAAAGCACCCCATGCAAAAGCCTCCGAAAACTTCGCCCGAGAAGCCACAACTGGCGCGTGCGCTCGAAAAAAATGATGCCGTGCAGGACACGGTGGAAAGATCGGCACAAGAACTGCTGCTGATCAACAAGGTCCTTGAAAAAGAAATTCCGCCCGCAGTCAAAACGGGTGACGTTGCGATGGCGCTGGTAAAAACCGCAGAACTGGAAGACCAAATCCAGAGTTCCGCGGAAGAGCTGGCACACGTCAATGACCTGCTGGAGCAGGAGATTGCGGAGCGTGCCGAATTGGAGAAAAAACTGCTGGCAGCCACAGCCGGTACCGCAGAAAAAGGCACGCCCAATGCCACCGGCAATTGACAAAACAGGCCCGCCGCCTTTGGTGCTGCCGGGATTGAGCCACGTAAAAAATGGGCCGCTTGCGGCCCATTTTTTTATCCTTCCTGCTTATCGGCCTGAGCGGATTTCAGCACCCCATCCGCCTTGAACATGACCTTGATGCCGCGCACCGCCTGCCGTATCCGAGCCTCATTCTCGATCAACGCAAACCGCACATAGTCATCGCCATGGTCGCCAAAACCGATGCCGGGTGACACGCACACCTTGGCTTTCTCCAGCAACTGTTTGGCAAATTCCAGCGAGCCGAGTTTGCGGTAAGCCTCGGGGATGCGCGCCCAGATGTACATCGAAGCCTTGGGGCAGTCCACCGGCCAGCCCGCTTCGGTCAAGCCCTTGTAGAGCAC
>NZ_JBFUBD010000136.1:0-6889 GCF_056405935.1 Polaromonas sp. P1_E3 | reverse complement strand
ACCGAGACTCATGTTGCCAATATGGCGCACCGGCTCCAGCGAGCCGTGGCCGGAGCTGCGCTTGCGGTAGCGGTAGGCAATCGAAGCGCTCCAGTCGGGTGCGCTCAAGGGCTGCGGCAGCACGGACTCAATCCGCGCCATCAGGGACTCGACGCGGGTGATCAGGCGTTCAAACTGCTCGTTCATGGGGGTGTGCTGATTAACTGCGGTAGTCGGCGTTGATCTTGACGTAGTCGTAAGACAGGTCACAGGTCCAGACCGTGTCGGCTGCATCGCCCCGGCCCAGGATCACGCGCACGGTGATCTCGCTCTGCTTCATCACGCGCTGGCCGTCGGCTTCCACGTAGCCGGGATGGCGGCCGCCGTTTTTGGCGACCAGCACATCGTCCAGGTACAGATCGATCTTCGTCTGGTCCAGGTCGTCGATGCCGGCGTAGCCGACTGCCGCCAGGATGCGGCCAAGGTTGGGGTCGCTGGCGAAGAAGGCGGTTTTCACCAGCGGCGAATGCGCAATCGCATAAGCCACCTTGCGACACTCTTCACCGGTCTTGCCGCCTTCGACGGCAATAGTGATGAACTTGGTGGCGCCTTCGCCGTCGCGCACGATGGCTTGGGCCAGCTTGCGGGCAATGTCCAGCATGGCAGCGCGCAAGGCCTTGCCTTCTGCACTGTCCAGCGAAGTGATGGGTGGATGCTTCGCCTTGTTGGTGGCCATCACGACGAAGGAATCATTGGTCGAGGTGTCGCCGTCGACCGTCACGCGGTTGAATGAGCCTTCAGCCAGTTCTGTGGCCAGTTGCGCCATCAGCGGCTGGGCAACGCAGGCATCCGTGGCCATGAAGCCGAGCATGGTGGCCATGTTGGGTCGGATCATGCCGGCGCCCTTGCTGATGCCGGTGATGGTGACGTCGGCGCCTGCGATCTTGACGCGCGCGGAGAAAGCCTTGGCGACGGTATCCGTCGTCATGATGGCTTCGGCAGCGCTGCCCCAGTTGTCGGCCTTGGCGGCTTCCAGTGCGGCCGGCAGGCCCGCCGCGATGCGGTCGTTGGGCAGCGGCTCCATGATGACGCCAGTGGAAAACGGCAGGATCTGCTCGGGCGCAATATCCAGCAGGTGGGCCAGTGCGATGCAGCTGGCATGCGCGCGGCTCAGGCCGTCGTCACCGGTGCCGGCATTGGCATTGCCGGTGTTGATGAGCATGGCGCGTATGCCCGCCGTCTTGCCGCCGTTTTTGGCCAGGTGCTCACGGCAGATCTGGACCGGTGCCGCGCAGAAGCGGTTTTGCGTGAAGACGGCGCCAACCGAAGCACCCTCGTCGAGCAGCAACACGGACAGGTCCTTGCGGTTGGCCTTGCGGATACCCGCTTCGGTAATGCCCCAGCGCACGCCGGGAACAGGGTGAAGGTCCGCGGCGGGCGTGGCAACCAGGTTGACGGGCATATTCCAGGACTCCGGAAATCAGGGTTTAAGTCGGGCAGTGTTCCGCGCAGGCCGGGTTGTCAGTTCAACCGGCCGTGGCAGTTCTTGTACTTCTTGCCCGAGCCGCAGGGGCACGGGTCGTTGCGGCCCACACGCGGCACTTCGCCCGCCGGTATGGACGACGCACGGCGCTGCGATTCGCTGTCCAGCGTGGTTTCCACCTCACCGGTTTCAGTGGGTGCGGTGTAGGTGACGTTGGTGATGTTCTCGGCGCGGCTTTCCATTTCCTCGGCGGCCTGCTCCAGCTGTTCGCCCGACTGGATCTTGACGGTCATCAGCACCTTGGTGACTTCGTTCTTCACGCTGTCAAGCAGCTGGCCAAAGAGCTCAAATGCTTCGCGCTTGTATTCCTGCTTGGGCTGCTTCTGGGCATAGCCGCGCAGGTGGATGCCCTGGCGCAGGTAGTCGAGGGCGCTCAGGTGTTCGCGCCAATGGCTGTCGATGCTCTGCAGCAAGACAATGCGCTCGAACTGCGTGAAGTTTTCTTCGCCGATTTTTTCGACCTTGTCGGCGAATGCGGCATTGGCTGCGGCAATGACTTTTTCCACGACTTCGTCGTCGGTGATGGCGGTCGCGGCTTCCAGCTCCTGGCGCAGGGGCAGCTCGATCTGCCACTCGTCGCGCAGCACGTTCTCAAGCCCGGCGATGTCCCACTGCTCTTCAACGCTTTCAGCCGGCACATACTGCCGCGCCAGATCGGTGAAGCAACCCTCGCGCAGGGAAGCAATCTGCGCCTGCAGGTTGTCCGCATCCATGATGTCATTGCGCTGCTGGTAAATCACCTTGCGCTGGTCATTGGCGACGTCGTCGTATTCGAGCAGCTGCTTGCGGATGTCGAAGTTGCGCGCCTCGACCTTGCGCTGTGCGGACTCGATGCTGCGCGTGACAATGCCCGCCTCGATCGCCTCGCCGTCCGGCATCTTGAGACGCTCCATGATCGCCTTGACGCGGTCGCCCGCGAAGATGCGCATCAGCGGGTCGTCCAGGCTCAAATAAAAGCGCGATGAACCGGGGTCGCCCTGGCGGCCCGAACGGCCGCGCAGCTGGTTGTCGATACGGCGCGATTCATGGCGTTCGGTCGCGATGATGCGCAAGCCGCCCAGGGAGGTGACCTGTTCGTGCTCTTCTTTCCAGACTGCGCGCAGGCGGGCAATTTCAGCTTCCTTGGCCGCCGCATCGAGCGACTCATCCGCTTCAACCGCTTCAACCAATTTTTCCACATTGCCGCCCAGCACGATGTCGGTGCCGCGGCCCGCCATGTTGGTGGCGATGGTGATCATTTTCGGCCGGCCGGCCTGGGCAATGATGTCGGCTTCGCGGGCGTGCTGCTTGGCGTTGAGCACCTGGTGCGGCAGGTTTTCCTTGACCAGCAGCTGGTCGATGATTTCGGAGTTTTCAATCGACGTGGTGCCGACCAGCACGGGCTGCCCGCGCTCGTAGCATTCGCGGATGTCCTTGATGGCGGCTTCGTATTTTTCGCGCGTAGTCTTGTAGACCCGGTCCAGCTGGTCATCGCGGCGGCTGACGCGGTTGGGCGGGATCACCGTGGTTTCGAGCCCGTAGATTTCCTGGAATTCGTAGGCTTCGGTGTCGGCGGTGCCAGTCATGCCGGCCAGCTTGCTGTACAGGCGGAAATAGTTCTGGAAGGTAATGGAGGCCAGCGTCTGGTTTTCAGCCTGGATCTGCACGCCTTCCTTGGCCTCGACGGCCTGGTGCAGGCCGTCGCTCCAGCGGCGGCCCGACATCAGGCGGCCGGTGAACTCGTCCACAATCACGACCTCGCCGTCCTGTACCACATAGTGCTGGTCGCGGTGGTAGAGCAGGTTGGCGCGCAGCGCTGCATACAGGTGATGCATCAGCGAAATATTGGCCGGGTCGTACAGCGTGGCGCCTTCAGGGATCAGGCCCAGGTTGAACAGCAGGCGTTCGGCGTTCTCATGGCCCTGCTCGGTCAGGAAAACCTGGTGGGTTTTCTCGTCGATGGTGTAGTCGCCGGGCTTGGTCACGCCCTCGCCGGTGCGCGGATCGGCTTCGCCTTCCTGGCGCGTCAGCAAGGGCACGACCTTGTTCATCGCCAGATACATCTCGGTGTGGTCTTCCGCCTGGCCGCTGATGATGAGCGGCGTGCGGGCTTCGTCGATCAGGATCGAATCGACCTCGTCGACGATGGCGTAGTTCAGGCCGCGCTGCACGCGATCAGCCACCTCATAGACCATGTTGTCGCGCAGGTAGTCGAAGCCGTACTCGTTGTTGGTGCCGTAGGTGATGTCGGAGCCGTAGGCGGCCTGCTTTTCCTCGCGCGACATGTTGGGCAGGTTGATGCCGACGGTCAGGCCCAGGAAGTTGTAGAGCTTGCCCATCCAGCGCGCGTCGCGGCTGGCCAGGTAGTCATTGACCGTCACCACGTGCACGCCCTTGGCGGTCAGCGCATTGAGGTACACCGGCAGCGTAGCGGTCAGGGTCTTGCCCTCGCCGGTGCGCATCTCCGAAATCTTTCCGTTGTGCAGCGACATGCCGCCCAGCATCTGCACGTCAAAGTGGCGCATCTTCATGACGCGTTTGCTACCCTCCCGGACCACGGCAAAAGCCTCGGGAAGAATGGCGTCGAGTTCTTCGCCGGCAGCCACCCGGTCTTTGAACTCCTGGGTTTTGGCGCGCAGCTGGTCGTCGCTCAGCTTCTCGTACTGGAGTTCCAACGCATTGATGCGCTCTACGGTTTTGCGGTAAGTTTTGAGCAGGCGGTCGTTGCGGCTGCCGAAAATTTTGGTCAGGATGTTGGAAGCCATAAATGCGAGGCCGCCTTTGACCGCTCCCGCGAGCTAGGCAATGCGGCCGAAATCCCTTTTTGTGTACGGAACCTAGGTATGGGCGCCAACAGTTACTTCAACTGGGCCCAAACCCCTGATTTTAACTCTGCCAAAGGAGTCACATGGCCACCCGCTGTAAAACCGCAGCGGCAAGCCATAAGCCGCGCACAAGGGCGCGGCAGCGGCAAGCGCCTAGTGGGGCCGCGGCAGCTGTGGGGCCGGCACGGGCGGCCGCGGGGAAACCGCTGCCACCGTGGGCCCGGGCAGTTTCTGCCCTGCGGTCAGGAATTTTTGGGGATCCTGAAAGACCCCCTGGACCAGCACCTCGAAATGCAGGTGTGGCCCCGTGGAACGGCCAGTGGTGCCGACTTCTGCAATCTTCTGCCCGCGTTTGATCAGATCGCCTTTTTTGACCAGTACACGGGACGCATGGGCGTAACGCGTGACGAGTTCGTTGCCATGGTCGATTTCCACCATGTTGCCGTAAGCGGGATGGAATTCCTGCGTCACCACCACGCCGCCCGCCGCGGCCAAAATGGCGGTACCCGGTTCGGAGGGGAAATCAAGCCCGGTATGCAGGGCCGAGCGCCCGTTCATGGGGTCAATCCGCCAGCCGAAAGGCGAGCCGAGGTTGCCGCCAGCCACCGGCTCCTGGGTGGGGACCATCATTTTCTTGATCTTCTGGTCGAAGAGGCGAGACTCCATCACAGTCATCAGGTCCACGCGCTGGTCGGTCAGTTTGTCCAGGGCTGCCAGGGTGGCCTGCAGCTCTTCCATGGTCAGAGAGGGCCCTGCCACCAGCGCCCCGCCGCGGCCGGGCGTTACCTTGATGTCATTCGGGCTGACACCCGCCAGGCCCGAGACCCGCTCGCCAAGGGCTTCAAGCTGCATCATCTTGGCCTGCATTTCACCGACGCGCCTGGCCATGACGTCAAGGTTTTCGCGCATGAAGCGGTCGCGCTGATCGAATTCGTCCTTGACCATGAGCTTGACCAGCGAGCCGATGACCGGCCAGCCTTCGCGCGCTCCCTTGAGGAACACCCAGTGGTAGAGACCGGCAGCCACGAGCATCAGCGCCAGGGCGGCCACAAAGCCGGCCAGCACCAGTTTGGTACCGCTTAAATAAATGGCCCGGCTTTTCGCCAGCCACGCATCCGTGATAATCAAATGCACTTGTCTACCTCTTTTTTTTCAGCTTGCGCTTGCCTGGTGCAAACTGCCCATCATGACCACTGACCGGCGCCTTCCACAAGCGCTTTCCGTTTACGAGGCGGCCGGGAACTCACCCTCCCTGGCCCGGCTGACGGAGCTCGTCCAGGAGTCCAGCGAAAGGCTCAAGGCCATTGAGTCGCTGATTCCGGAAGCCCTGCGCCCCGCCGTTCAGGCCGGACCGATTGACGGTGACAGCTGGTGCCTGCTTGTAAAAGGCAATGCAGCGGCCGCAAAAATCCGGCAGCTTCTTCCCCTTATCCAGGCACGCCTGCTTGGCAAAGGTTGGAAGGTTACATCAATTCGGCTCAAGATACTAATAGCCAAAAAGTAGTCGTCCCGGCTGGCTCACAAGAGCCTCAATACGCCTGAACCCACACATTGGCCGCGTTGCCTGCTACCAATTTTGTAGCGATGGTACCCATATGGCATGGGAAAGGCAACAGGAAAGGGGGAAATGGTGCCGCTTGTCGGAATCGAACTGACGACCTACCGCTTACAAGGCGGTTGCTCTACCAACTGAGCTAAAGCGGCACAAAAGCTATTTTACTTGACCCGTTTCAAGGAAGGCCGTGTGCGTGGCGACTTCGGTGGCTCCGGCGGCTCGGAACCATCATCGCCTTGTGTATCCGCGCTGCTTTCAGGCACCAGCTGCATGATCTTTTCCGGGCCATCCGCCGGGCTGTGCGAATGCGCAGGCGGCACGGCCGCCACGGGAGCGGTGCCATGGGTATCTTCGGCGTCCGTCTCAGCGCCGGAGACGGTAGCGGAAGAAGCCGCAACCATGGGAAAAGCCATACCCTGCCCGTTTTCGCGGGCATAGATGGCAATCACGTGGCTGATAGGAACCATGATTTCCCGGGCGCTGCCGGCAAACCGTGCCTTGAATTCGATGAAGTCGTTGCCCAGCTTGAGCGACGAGGTTGCGTCAAAACTGATGTTGAGCACGATCTCGTTGTTCTTGACGTACTCGCGTGGCACCTGCACGGTGTCGTCCACCGACACGGCCACATAAGGCGTGAAGCCGTTGTCGGTGCACCACTCGTACAAAGCCCGTATCAGATACGGTCGCGTTGACGGTGAGTCCAGGGCGTTCATGAATTCAGCCAAGCTGCTTGTCCAGAAATCGGGTCAGGTGGAGTTATTTCCGCATGACCTTTTCGGAAGGCGTCAGCGCTTCGATATAGGCCGGGCGCGAAAAGATGCGTTCCGCATACTTGAGCAACGGTGCGGCATTTTTCGACAGGTCGATATCGTAGTAGTCCAGGCGCCACAGCAGGGGGGCAATCGCCACGTCCAGCATGGAAAAGTTGTCGCCCAGCATGAACTTGTTTTTCAGGAAGATCGGTGCGAGCTGCGTCAGGCGGTCGCGGATGTGCGAGCGGGCTTTTTC
>NZ_JBFUBD010000135.1:0-6943 GCF_056405935.1 Polaromonas sp. P1_E3 | reverse complement strand
ATCCAGGTGCACGGTGGTTACGGCTATACGCGAGACTTTCCGGTCGAGCAGTACTGGCGCGACAACCGCCTGAACATGATCCATGAAGGCACGCACGGCATTCAGGCCATGGACTTGCTGGGCCGCAAGGTGCTGATGGAAGGGGGCAGGGGGCTGCAGCTGCTGGCCGCGCGCATCAACGCCACGGTTGAAAAGGCGATTCAGGTGCCCGAACTTGCCGCCCATGCCAACGCACTGGCCAAGGCCCTGCAGCATGTGGGCAGCGCCACCAAGGCAGCCTGGGCCACGGGCGAGCCCGGCGAGGCACTGGCCAATGCGGTACCCTATATGCAGGCCTTCGGCCACACCGTGCTGGCGTGGATCTGGCTGGACGTGGCGCTGGCCAATCTTGCACTACAGCAATCTGCTACCAATTCGATAGCTGCTTGCGCAGGACGGATGGGCGCCACACGCTATTTTTATCACTACGAATTACCCAAGATCGGCGCCTGGCTCAAGGTCGTTGAAACCCGTGACCTGACCTGTGCCGATTTGCCCGAGGAGGCGTTTTAATGGCTTTTTTCAAACCGTCCGCTGACCCTGTCTCCAACAAGGCCGTGGCGCGCTTGCAGGCCCTGATCTGGATACTGATCTATGGCGGGCTGCTGACGCTGGTGCTGGGCCTGTCGGTCCAGCGCCTGGACGATGCCATCGGCTGGTCCATGGTCGTGCTGGGCGGCATTGTGGCGGCGGCGGGTGCGGTGCTGGTTTACGTGCGTTCCCGCCTCAACGTCGGCCCGTAGCAACCTGAAGTCGCCACGACGACAGCGCGGCCTGCAGGGCGCCTGATGTTGTGCCAATATGGCAGACCGTCGACCGATATCGCGACCACGGCCGTAACCAGCAAATTATTTGCAACCATTCCTGCCGGAAGTCCCGCGCGGCGCCCGGCAAGCCAGACAACCCCATCCAGGAGACCGCTTTCATGACCCGTACCATCCAGCAACTGTTCGACCTCAAAGGCAAAACCGCACTCGTGACCGGCGGCTCTCGCGGCCTGGGCCTGCAACTGGCCCAGGCGCTGGGCGAAGCCGGCGMGAAAATCATTTTGAGCTCACGCAAGGCTGAAGACCTGGTCGAGTCCGCCGCTGAACTTAAAGCCGCCGGTATTGACGTCGACTGGATCGCCGCTGATTGCTCGAAAGAAGAAGACATCCGCGCGCTGGCCGATGAAGCCATCAAGCGCCTGGGCCATGTCGACATCCTGGTGAACAATGCCGGCGCCGCCTGGGGCGCGCCTGCCGAAGACCACCCGGTGGAAGCCTGGGACAAGGTCATGAACCTCAACATCCGTGGCTATTTCATCCTGAGCCAGCACATCGCCAAGCACAGCATGATTGCCCGCAAGTCCGGCCGCATCATCAACGTGGCGTCCATCGCCGGCCTGGGCGGCAACCCGCGCGAGATGACCACCGTGGCCTACAACACCTCCAAGGGTGCCGTCATCAACTTCACGCGCGCACTGGGCTGCGAATGGGGCAAGTACAACATCACCGTTAACGCGATCTGCCCGGGCTTCTTCCCGAGCCGGATGACGGTGGGCACGCTGAAAGCCTTGGGTGAAGAAAAACTCGCGTCGCATGCGCCGCTGGGCCGCCTGGGCGACGACGAAGATTTGAAGGGACTGTGCGTGCTGTATGCGTCCGACGCCGGCAAGCACATTACGGGGCAGTGGCTGGCCGTCGACGGCGGTGTTTCAGTAGTAACCGGTGGTTAAACATGGAGCCCCCACGTTCGCTCGCTGCGCGTAGCTCTCTGCCCCCCGAGGGGGCGCTGCGCCTGCGGCCCGGCGAAGCCGGTTCCGCGGCCCCGGCTTGTGAAGAGGGGAACCGCAGGCTTGTTGCTTTTCTTTCTGCGCTGCGTCAGCAGGAGATATGCAGATGAATTTCGGCGCAGACATCCCCTTTGTCAATCATCTCGGTTTTGAGCTTGAGTTGTTCGAAGGCGGCGCATCGGCCATTGGCTACGCGCCCAGGCCCGAGCACCTCAACTCCTTCGCCGTGACGCACGGCGGCGCCATCATGACGCTGCTGGATGTGACGATGGCAACTGCCGCGCGCAGCGTGCAAAAAGACATGGGCGTGGTCACCATCGAGATGAAAACCAGCTTCATGCGGCCAGCACCCGGCGACGGGAGCCGGCTCACGGCCAAGGGGCGGCTCATGCATCGCAGCACCACCATGGCGTTTACCGAAGCCACGCTGTATGACGCGGAAGGCCGTGCCTGTGCACACTCCACGGGTACTTTCAAGTACGTGCGGCGGGTTGCGACCACCGCCCAAACCACCGGCGCACCAGCTCCTTCCGGCAGCGGCATATCAACCGATTGAGCTGGAATTACTGGTCAAATCACTTCCCAGCCCAATAAAGACGTGCGCAAGCAGCTATCAAATCAATAGCAATCACCTGCTATCCCGACAAAACACAGGAGACTTCCATGCCCATCAACCAGCAAATCCTCCTCGACAACCGGCCCACCGGCGAGGCCGTTGCCAGCAACTTCATGCTGGTCTCCAGCGACACACCGCCTTTGCAAGAGGGCCAGGTTCTGGTGCGCCACCACTACCTCAGCCTGGACCCGTACATGCGCGGGCGCATGAACGACGCCAAAAGCTACGCCGCGCCCCAGCCGCTGGGCCAGGTCATGCAGGGCGGCGCGGCCGGTGAGGTGGTGGAAAGCCGCTCGCCCAAATTCCAGCCCGGCGACAAGGTGGTTGGCATGGGTGGGTGGCAGGAATACAGCGTGGTCAATGCCGACCAGCCCGGCGCGCTGCGCAAGGTCGACACCACCCACGTGCCGCTGTCGCATTACTTGGGCGCGGTCGGCATGCCTGGCGTCACCGCCTGGTACGGACTGGTGAAGATCATTGACCCCAAAGCCGGCCAGACCGTGGTGGTCAGCGCTGCTACCGGCGCCGTGGGCAGCGCCTTTGGCGCGCTCGCGAAGGCGCGCGGCTGCCGCGCCGTCGGCATTGCCGGTGGCCCCGACAAATGCAAATATGCAGTCGATGAGCTCGGCTTTGACGCCTGCATTGACTACAAAGTGCACGCCGATGCCGCGTCGCTCTCCAAAGCCCTCAAGGACGCCTGCCCGGACGGCATCGACGGCTACTTTGAGAACGTGGGCGGCATGGTATTAGACGCCGTTCTGACGCGCATGAACGCCTTTGGCCGTATTGCGCTGTGCGGCATGATTGCCGGCTACGACGGCCAGCCCATGCCGCTGGCCTACCCGGCGCTGATTCTGACCAACCGTCTCAAGGTGCAGGGTTTCATCGTGAGTGAGCACATGGAAGTCTGGCCCGAGGCGCTCAAGGAGCTCGGCACGCTGGTGGGCACCGGCAAGCTGCGCCCGCGTGAAAGCGTGGCGCAAGGGATTGAAGCGGCGCCTGAAGCCTTTCTTGGCTTGCTCAAGGGAAAAAATTTCGGAAAGCAACTGGTCAAACTCATCTGACCAGCCGATCAGGAGGTTTGCCATGAACTCCACCCACGAAGTTTTCAACCAGCCCGCCGCGTTGTCGGACTACAACCTGTTCGACACCAACCGGCCGCTGCGAGATGCGCTGAAGTTCAATGCGCCAGCACTGGATACGGCGGAGTTGAACCAACTGGGCGCAGCGCTGGGCAGCACCGCGATGCAGACGCATGCACGCCTGGCGAATATCCACGGGCCTGTGCTGCACAGCCACGACCGGTTTGGCCGGCGGCTGGACCAGGTGGAGTTTCACCCGAGCTATCACGCGTTGATGAAACTGGCGACGGGTTCGGGGTTGCATGGCACGCCGTGGTCTGACCAGAATCCATCGCCCCATGTACGGCGTGCCGCTGGTTTCATGCTCTTCACCGAGCTTGAGCCATCGACCTTGTGCCCCATATCCATGACCTACGCAGCCACACCCGCGTTGCGTGGCAACACCGCCATCTACGCCGACTGGGGCCTCAAGCTGGCCAGCCGCGCCTACGACCCCGAACTCAAGCCGTGGCAGGCCAAGGCCGGCCTCACCATGGGCATGGGCATGACCGAAAAGCAGGGCGGCTCGGATGTGCGGGCCAATACCACGCACGCTGAGCCCAACGGACGTGACGGCTGGGGCGAGCGCTATGCCATCACCGGCCACAAATGGTTTTTCTCGGCGCCCATGTGCGACGCCTTCCTGGTGCTGGCGCAAACGCAAAGCGGCCTGTCCTGCTTCTTCCTGCCGCGCGTGCTGCCGGACGGTGGCCTTAACGCCATCCGCATCCAGCGCCTCAAGGACAAGCTGGGCAACAAGGCCAACGCGAGTTCTGAAGTGGAATTCGAAGGAGCGCAGGCGTGGCTGGTGGGCGAAGAGGGCCGCGGCATCCCGCAGATCCTGGAAATGGGCACCATGACCCGGCTGGACTGCGCGCTGGGCACCAGCGGGTTGATGCGCCAGGCATTGGCCCTGGCGCTGAACCACACCTCGCAGCGCAAAGCCTTCGGCAAGCTGCTGATTGATCAGCCGCTGATGCGCAATGTGCTGGCTGACCTGGCGCTTGAATCCGAAGCGGCGACCGCGCTGGCCATGCGCCTGGCCAGGGCTTTCGACCGGCCGGGCGATGCCCACGAGGCCGCCATGGCACGCCTGCTGACGCCGGTTGCCAAGTTCTGGATCTGCAAGCGCGGCAGCCACTTCGCCCAAGAGGCAATGGAATGCCTGGGCGGCAATGGCTATGTGGAAGAGGGCGGCGAGGGCGTCATGGCCCGCGTTTACCGCGAAATGCCGCTCAATTCGATCTGGGAAGGCGCGGGCAACATCATGGCGCTGGACCTTCTGCGCGCGCTGCGAAAAGCTGACGCGGTGGCGGCCCTGAACCAGGAGCTTGCCGCCGCAAAAGGCGCGCACCCCGCGCTGGACCGGCTGGCYGCGGCCTTGCCCCTGCGTGTCGAAGAAATGGCGACTGAGGCCGAAGCACGGCGGCTCGCGCAAGACGTCGCGCTGGCTGTGCAGGCCGCCTTGTTGCACCAGACTGCCCCTGGCCCCGTCTTTGCCGCTTTTTGCGACTCACGCATTGCGGGCAACTGGGGCCATGCTTTCGGTACGCTGGGCGCCGGCACTGATTTCGACACCCTCATCACCCGGGCCATGCCCCGCTGAATTTCAAGATACGCAGAACACCCGGAGACAACCATGAGCGAACTTATCCTTCACCATTACCCGACATCCCCATTTGCCGAAAAAACGCGCCTGATGCTCGGCTACAAAAACCTGCCCTGGAAGTCCGTCATCATCCCAATGATCATGCCCAAGCCCGACGTGGTGGCGCTGACGGGCGGCTACCGCAAGACGCCCATCCTGCAAATCGGCGCCGACATATATTGCGACACCGCCTTGATCAGCGACGTTCTGGAACACCYGCAGCCCGAGCCCTCGGTGTACCCGGAACCCAGCAAGGGCCTGGCGCGCACCCTCGCGCACTGGGCCGACAACACACTGTTCTGGACCTCCATGGCCTACAACACCCAGCCCAAGGGCGTGGCCCAGATTTTTGAAAAAGCGCCGCCAGAGGCTGCCCGTGCCTTCGGCGAAGACCGCAAGGCCATGAGCACCGGCATGCCACGCCTGCGCGCCAGCGACGCCGCTGCAGCCTACAAATCCTATTTGCGCCGGATTTCGGACATGCTCGATGACCGGCCTTTTCTGCTGGGCGATGTACCCTGCATCGCCGACTTCGCGATGTACCACCCGCTGTGGTTCACGCGGGTGCAGACACCTGTGCTCGCAGGCATCCTGAACCTCACGCCGGCCGTACTGGAATGGATGGACCGCATGGCGGCAATAGGCCACGGCGGCATTGAAAAGTTCAGCGCAGCCGAGGCTGTGGCGCTCGCCGCCGCATCCACGCCGGCGCCGCTAAACGATGATTTGTTCCAGGACGAACACGGCATTCCCCTGGGCAGCCAGGTGCTGGTCAGCGGCGAGAGTTTTGGCCCCGAGCCGACCGAGGGCGAACTGATCGCCGCTACCCGCATGCATTACACGCTGCGCCGCACCGATGCGCGTGCCGGCACCGTGCACGTGCACTTTCCGCGCATCGGCTACACCCTGAAGGCAGCCACGCCCGCATGAAGAGTTCCAACGATATTGCCTGGCGCTTTGTGCCCTTCGCCGCGCTGACGACGCCGCAGCTGTATGAAATGCTGCAGCTGCGCAGCGAAGTTTTTGTGGTTGAGCAGGCCTGTATCTTCCAGGATATGGACGGCGCCGACGCGCAGGCCATGCATCTGCTGGGCACAAGGGAAGGGCGGCTGGTAGCCTATGCGCGCTGCTTTGCTGCGGGCGTGAAGTTTGCCGAGGCCAGCATAGGCCGGGTGGTCACGCATGCCTCGGCACGCGGCGGCGGCATCGGCCATGTGCTGATGAAAGAGGCCGTTGGCCGTTTGCAGCAGCACTGGGGCCCGCAGCCCATCCGCATAGGCGCACAGGCGCGGCTTGAACAGTTTTACCTGCAGCACGGTTTTGCCAATACCGGCCAGCCCTACATCGAAGACGGCATACCGCACATCGAGATGCTTCGGGCTGCCTGAATAATTGCCTCAAGTTGCCAGAGTGACAGCTGAGACGGCTTGCCTCACGGACAATTTTCCCATTCCAGCTATCAAGGACTCCCCAAAATGATTACGGACTTCAAAGGAAAAACAGCAGTGCTGACCGGCGCGGGTTCGGGCTTTGGCCTGGAATGCGCGCGCCTGGGCGCCAAACTGGGTATGAACCTCGTGCTGGTTGACGTGCAGCAGGATGCGCTGGACAAGGCAGCCGAGGAAATAAAGGCCGCCGGCGCCCAGGTGCTGTCCTTCAAGCTCGACGTTTCCAGCGCCACGCAAATGGAGGCTATGGGCAAGGCCGTGTTCGAGCGCTTCGGTGCCCCGCATTTCGTTTTTAAC
>NZ_JBFUBD010000134.1:0-7417 GCF_056405935.1 Polaromonas sp. P1_E3 | reverse complement strand
AATCGCCCGCTCCTTGACCTGCCAGTGCTCCGTGATGTCCACATAGAAATTTCCACGGAAGTCCACAGTTGAGTGATACCAATTGCTGCGGTACATCAAGAAGCGCGGCACGTGCCGGCAACTGTGCAAGGATGCGCGCGCCACGGCTTGGTGATCATGGTGAATGTCACCAGTCCAATGAGAATAGACCATGTCGATTTTCAGATCCTGTACGAGAGTCAGGAGCTGGATATTGAGAGTGTCTACAAACTCCACTTCGAGCGTCTTGAAATCGCCGCAATACATCTTGGTCACACCAAGAATCTTCATGGCCTCCTCGGCCTCAGCTCGCGCAATCTCGCTGCTGCGCACCGACTGGTCATACTGATTCGTAAAACCGGATACGGTTGCGACAAATACATAGACTTTATCGCCGCGCGCGGCATGCTGGGCCAGCGCGCCTCCGCACCCCAGTTCAACATCGTCAAAATGTGCACCAATTGCCAGAACATTCATGTCGATCTCCGAATCAATTCCCGGGCGCCGGCGGCGCCGCAATTAAACAAGGCATCCAGCGCACTGAGGTAAGGCACAAAATCGCCAAACTGCTGCGGATACACCGGATGAGTGAATTCCTGCCAGAGCACCTCGATGCCAGCATTTCTAAAAAGCTCAGGCGCCATATAGTCCTTCGCACCAGTACCCGACAGGTAATGCGTGGCGCCGACCTTACCCAGCAGGTCTATCAGCAATTCGTTTTTCTGGCCTTTGGGCTCCAGCGAACTCGACAACACCATCGGCACGCGCACATCCAGCAGGTTCATCAACATGTCGATTGAACGCAGGTTGAAGTCGGCCAGAAGGCGCGGCGGCAACCTGTACAGCGCCTCCACCAGCGGCATGATCTGCGAAAAATACGGGGCCCTACGGTAGTTCTCTGTCAACAGACTAAGGTTGTCTCCAATCCAATCCACGTTTTCAGAGAGTTCGACCCGATTGATGGGCGTGTCGCGGGGAGTTTTCTTGACGCTCAGGGTCAACCACCGTTCGCCGGCCGCGGTCTTGATTTTGTCGCGATGCGTCCAGCTGCGGCTCGTTCCGTTGACAAACTGGACATGGTCAAGAACGATATACAGGTCGGCCTTCAGGAAGCGCTGGAAAAACCCGAGATACGGCATGAAGTCGGGTTGATGGATTACAACGGTTTTACTCACGGCCGTAGCCCCTCAAGCGCATCAACCACGCGGGCCGTACCGCCCAGCCCGATGTTAGCCATGCCTGTCCGGCTCATGTGTTCCAGCGGCAAAGGGCTATCCAGGGCCGACAAATCAATTGAGTCGTGATGCCCAACGAATAGTGCACCGCCAAGGCGCTCGAGTTCACGGCCGACTGGAATCTCGAAATCTTCGTTGGCGACCACCAGGCAGGGCAAACCAGCAGCATTGGCCTCGAACGGGGTGATGCCGCCGCCGGTAATCGCGAGCTCGTGGCGCGACATCTCTTCGGCCATCGATGGCACGCCGATGCGTAGCTCGAAGGCGTCGGTCAACACCGCGTCAAGTGCCTGGCGATGCGCAAAGGCCGGCCCGACGACCACCGTCGCGCCCAACCCCCGTGCCGCAAGCTGGTTGACCACCTTGATGGTGGCCCCATAGGTGTCACTTCCGCCCAGAGTCACCAGCAGTGAGCCTTGCGCGCTGCGCAGACGCTGATAGCGCGCCAGGTCCGGATTGAGTACCAGGTAATCGACGCCGCGCAACACTTTCTTGCCCTCAAGCTGGCCGGCTTCGAAGGCAAGCGCAGCTATATGCAGGTCAGCCAGCGCCGCGCCGCCTCCCCGATCGTCAAAAGTCACGAGCGCCACACCGGCCGCCCGTACCTGCGCGGCATGGGCCGCATCGGTATCAAGTCGGTCGTTGATCCAGACCGAAAAGCCGTGATGCACCACCAGCGCGCGCTCCCAGCCTCCCGACATATCGCGCAGGTCGACTACCAGCGGGACGTGGCCATGCTCGCGCAGGACTCGCAGCGACACCTCGTCGTCGTTGACAAGCAGGGCCACACCATGGCCGCGCCGCTGCAGTTCACGCGCCAGATTGAGCGAGCGGAACAGGTGCCCCATGCCGCGCGCATGGGAGCTTTCTAGGCAGATCGCGAACACAGCGCTATTGCCTTTTCAGTGTCCAGCCACGCTTGCGGGCTTTGCCCGGCGAGTTCACAGGCACGCAACCAGTCATCCTCGGTGTCAACTGTCAGGCGCAAGTCGGGCGCACGTTTACCCGCTGGGACGTCGAGCGCATCAGAGTGAAATAGCTCTGGATGCTCCTGCATGTATTCGTTGACATGCTCCCGGTGGTGCGACAGATGACCTTCGGCATGGCTGCGCCGCAGGGCCTCAAGCGTGAAAACCTCGGCACCGACGCCGAGCGGCATCATTCCGAACGAGTGCGCATAAGCCAGTCCTTCACGCGCGCGCAGGTCGATCAGCCGGTCAAGCTCCGCGATGTCGGTGAATGGGTTGTCGGCCGTAAGACGCACAACTGGATCCAGCCCGAACGCTTCGGCGCAGCGCAGGTAGCGGTCGAGCACATCCAGTTCGTCGCCGCGAAAACAGTTGACGCCCTCGCCTTCGCACCATTGGCTGATGGCATCGTCCTGCGGCAGCGTGGAGGTCGCGACCACAACCGTAGCAGGATGCCGCAACGCGGCAAGACGCCCCAGCACGTGGCCCAGCAATGGCTTTCCAGCAATCGGACGCAACACCTTGCCCGGCAAGCGTGTCGAGCCCATACGCGCCTGGATCACGATGCCCAGACTCATTCGAGGTCATCCCACCCAAGCACGGCATCCTGCGCCAGATCACGCTTGACCTTGCGGCCCGCGAGCGCTTCGTAAAACTTCGGCTGGATGCCGTAGCCCGGACGCTTCACCGCAATGTCATCCATCGCAATGGCCTGCCCCGCCTTGAGTGCGCGTTGCAGCACCACGCTCTTGCGGTTGTTGCGGCGCGTATTCTCTTCGCTGTCGGCCGGCTGCTTGATGCCAGAACCGCGCATGACCTCGAAGGCACGGATCGCATCGACCAGCCACTTCATTTCCTGCGGGTCGGCCGACAACATGTGGTCGGGGCCGTCGGCCTTTTTGTCGTAAGTGAAGTGACGTTCAATCACGCGCGCGCCCATCGCCACCGCGCAAAGACAGGCCACCGGCGACAGCGTGTGGTCCGAATAGCCCACGTCAAGGTCTGGAAACGCTTCTTTCAGCGTCTTCATCGCGAGCAGGTTTACATTTTCAGGATGGGTCGGATAACTCGTGATGGCGTGCAGCAAAATTAGCTGTTTGTTGCCTTCCACCTGGATCGCCTCGACCGATTCGCGCACCTCGTCGAGGGTGCACATGCCGGTAGAGAGAATCATCGGTTTGCCGGTGCGTGCCACATAGCGCAGGAACGGCAGGTTAACCGCGTCGTCCGAGCCGATCTTGTGAACGCCGACTCCGCATTTTTCAAGGACGTCGACATCACTCTGGTGTGAGGGCGAAGAGAACCAGTCCAGACCTTTGCTCTCGGCATAAGCGAAGACTTCGTGATGCAACGCCGCTGCGATCTCATACTTGCGAAACAGGTTGAACTGGGACGTCACACCCGTGTTCTCCATGTCAAAGATCGCGGCTTTGCTTGACAGCGTTTCAGCGCGGTAAGTCTGCAGCTTGACCGCATCTGCCCCGCAGGCGGCCGCCTCGTCAATCAGGCGCTTTGCCTGCTCAAGCGTGGTGAAGTTTCCGCCTATCTCGGCGATGATGTAACAGCGGCTTTTTTGATAATTTTTGAACATGGCTCTAATCCTTGCGCATCCATACGCAATCACTCTGCTCTATTGATGACGAAAGATTCATTCGAATTGACAGTTAGGCTTTAAAGCCGTCAAGGATGAGCGAGGTGTAAGCGATCTGGCCGCCCGCATTACGCTCGTCGTACTTCAAAGAGCGGTGCACCATACCGTCGGCAGGACCCCAGGGCACCTGATGAAACTGCCCCACAGCATCGTAATATTCAATTCGTTCAACCCGGAAACCCGCCGCGACCATGATTTTTTCAAGGGAATCGACGTTGTACAACACTTTGTGATCATCGCTCCCCTCTCCCGTACCACCCGGCTTAACCATTTCAATATAGCTTGCGTTGGGACTGTAACCGTCAGGCACAGCCAGCCGAAGGCGCGCTCCGTCCGCCATATATTTTCGAACCAGCTTCAGTGCGGTGAATCCTTCCGCCTCATTCAAATGCTCCCAAACATGCTCCGCCAGAAGGGCGTGAACCTTACGACCACCAAAGGCCCTGTCCCAGTGAGCTTCATTAAGAAGATTCAGGTATTGATAATTACTGGGTATCCAGCCATCGCTGAATACACCCGAGGAGCCGATGACTACTTTCGGCGACTCCGCAGCAGCCACCCGCCTTAGAAAATCGGTCTTCTCCCGCCAAAGCCGGAACCGGACCTTCAACAGGTAATACCGCAGGCCAAGCCGTTGTTTGATTTTCTTGAGCATGTGCATATCGAGTGATCCGAAACTGAGCAGACGTGTTCGCCCGCAGACACAACAGGCTATCCCCTGTATTTGACGATCCTGGCGGGTGAACCCACCGCGATGGCGTATTCCGGAATGTCGCCGCGCACCACCGAGTTGGCGCCCACCACTGCCCCACGCCCGATTTTGGCGCCCATCAAAATTTTTGCACCCGCTCCAATCCAGACATCATCGCCAATCTCAACCTCACCAATTAAYGCGCGCTGCTGGCGCATCGGCGAGGAGCGCTCAATACCATGGCTGTGGTCGATGATCTGTACGTAGGAGCCAATCAAKACATCGTTGCCGATACGAATCAGGTTTTTCGCGGTGATGATGTTGTGCCGGCCAATAAYCGTGTTATTTCCAATGTAGACCTTTGGATCTGGCATGGTCAACTGAAAGAACGAGTAGTCCTGAATGGTGCAACCGTGGCCCACTTTCAATGTGGCGTTCGCAACGAGCCTGAACTCGGCGGTGCGTTTCACAACCACATCATGCCCAGCAGCGGTGAAATAACGGGCGATTTTGTAACGCGAGATCGCACGCTGAATCAGACCGCCACGATTTCGGTAAGACGCRACATCAGGGACCACGACCGAGTTCACTTGCCGACAACCTGGATACGAAAAACGTAGTTCTTGACCTTGAAAGTGCGGCCGCTAACTTCGCCTTCCTCGTCCTCGGTCAGACGAGGCAGATAACATTTCCGGCAGATCGGGCTTTCGAGAAACCCGCGATCCCGCTTCTGCTGCTCCCGGATCGCCGTCATCTTCTCGCCATGCCAGATCTCATGCACGGTCTGGTGGTTGATGTCGCCAATGATCTCGCGGTTTTCCTCGTCATTCGAACACTTCATGACCAGGCCGTCGGCGCCGATAACGAGCCGCTGGTACTGCTGGGGGCAGGTGAAGTTTTCGAGATACTCGATATGTGTATCGTTGCCAAGGTAGTCGATCAGCGGATTGAATGCCACCAGGTCAACGTTGGGCGCAAAGGTATCGTAGTACTCTTGCGGATTCTCGCGGATCGCGGGCCAGATGCCTTGAACCTTGATGACCGGGCGATGCAGACCGCGTTCTTCCTTGAATTTTTTCATGGCCTTGATCTTGTTCATGATGTCCTTGAACTTGATCGGCTTGCGGATCTTTTCGTAGGTTTCGCCAACACCATCGGCCGAGATCGTGATCCAGTCAATGCCTGCGTCAACAATCTCCTCGAAGAATGGCAGGGTTAGCTTGCCGCCATGCGTGAGGGTAGAGACTTCCTTGATGCCGCGCGACTTCGCATAACGGATGCAGTCGGCAAAACGCTTGTGCAATAACGCTTCGCCGCGCAGGCTGAGCCGGATTGCCGGGACTTTGCCGCCGATCTCGTCAATGATGCGGCAATACAGATCCCAGTCCATGCGCGTCGTATTGACCTGCTCCTTGAAATGATCAGTGATCGTGTAGCACATCGGGCAGTGCAGGTTGCAAATCGACGATAGCTCCAGGTCGACGAGCAACGGGTAATCGGAAACCGTCTGGCTCTTTGGCAGCGCGGACCACTTCTCGCGGTAGTCCTTATATTGCGCTTCCCAGCCTTCACCGCGGTATTGATCGAAAAGATCTTCCCGCTCCTGGGTGTCCATGGAGTAATTGCCCTTGTTAATGGGTACGTAACGTTCAGTCAAGATGGGGCTCCATTCAGTATTTTGCGGACACCATCTGCGAATGTCCATCGTGGGGTCCAGTCGAGGCTGCGCTGGGCCAACGAGATATCGGCCCTGACGTCCGGAATCTCTTGCGCACGCTCGGAGAACTGGGAAACAACCGGTAACGACGTACCGGCGACAGATTGAATCGTATTGATAACGTCGCCCACCGAGCAGGATACGCCGGAACCAATATTCATTCTTTCAAAAGTTGAGACACTGTTCAGCGATTGCAAGAAGGCGGTGACCACATCGTCGAGGAAAACATAGTCCCGCCGCGGCTTGAGATCCATCACCCGAATTTCCTTGCCCGCGCTGACCTGGGCCAAGATGGAAGGAATCAGGAATTCGGGACGCTGGCCGACCCCGAACACATTGAAAACCCGAAGAACCGTTACCGGTACGCCCTGGTAGCGGCTTGCAAACTCGCAAAGCTGCTCCGCCAGGTACTTGGACAGGGCGTAAGGGTTGTTCGGCCTGGCCGCATGTATTTCGGAAACAGGCAGGGTCTCGGGGATGCCGTAGACGTAGGCGCTGGCGTAAACCATGCGCGCCGAATGCAGGCGGCAATAGGCCAGGGCCCGTTCGGTGCCCAGCAGGTTGGACTCCACAAAATCAGGCCCCTTCTGCCAGCTATCCGGCACATAACTGCGGCCCGCCAGGTGAATCACCGCCCTGGCCTTGGGCAATCCTTGCCAGGTCGCCTCATGCGCCACATCGCCGTGCTGCCTTTCCAGGGCAAGCACCTCCATGCCCTGACGTGCCATCTCCGCCACCAGGGCGCGGCCCACAAATCCCCCTGCGCCGGTGACCACGGCATCAAGCATCCAGAAACCTCGATTTCATGGACTCGAATTCGTCAATGGCTTTGGCGTAGTCGTCTGGCCGGCCGATGTCGAGCCAGTACCCGGAAAAGGTCCGTACCGTCGCGGGCCGGCCGGCAGCCAGCAGGTCCAGCATCAGGGTATCAAACCCATAGGCCCGGCCTGCTGGAATCTGCTCAAGCACTGCGGCGCTGAGCATGTAAACGCCCATGCTGACCTCATACGAAACGCCAGGCTTTTCACGGAAGCCGGTGAGCTTGCCGTCGGCGCCGGTGTCCAGCACGCCGTAATCTATGCGGTGTTCGCGTTGCATGGCCGAAATCGTGAAGATATTGCCCGACAACGTATGCGC
>NZ_JBFUBD010000133.1:0-7466 GCF_056405935.1 Polaromonas sp. P1_E3 | reverse complement strand
GGGCATTGGCCTCGCCACCGCACTCAAGTTTTCCCAGGAAGGCGCCACCGTCATCGTCTGCGACGTGAAACAAGCCGGTGTGGATGAAGCCGTCAAACAATGCCAGGCCCTGGGCGCGCAGGCCGTCGGTTATGTGATGGACGTGACCCAGCGCGCCATGGTGGATGCAGTGGTCGGCAAGGTCAAAGACCAGTACGGACGTATTGATGTCCTCGTCAACAACGCCGGCATCACCCAGGATGCGCGCCTGCAGAAAATGACACTCGAACAGTTCGACAAAGTGATCGATGTGAACCTGCGCGGCGTCTTTCACTGCGCACAGGCGGTAGCCGACACCATGACAGCGCAAGGCAGCGGCGTGATACTGAACGCCAGTTCGGTCGTCGGCATCTACGGCAACTTCGGCCAGACGAATTACGCCGCCAGCAAGTTCGGCGTGATCGGCTTCACCAAAACCTGGAGCCGCGAACTGGGCCCCAAGGGCGTGCGCGTGAATGCGGTGGCGCCCGGTTTTATTTCAACGCCCATCCTCAGCACTATTCCCGACAAGGTGCTCAAGGAGATGGAGGCCCATGTGCCGCTCAGGCGCCTCGGACGGCCCGAGGAGATTGCCAATGTCTATGCCTTCCTCGCGAGCGATGAGGCGAGTTATATCAATGGGGCAGTGATTGAGGTTTCTGGTGGGATGTCGGTCTAGGGCGGCTTCCACGATTCAACATGCCGCTCATGACAATCTGCAATATCGATATAGCTTTTTAGTTCTTTGGGAGATGCAGGAGAATCCCCAAAATGCATCCACAGATGGTCACAAATCCGAACTCGGTAGTTGACGACCTCATCGATCGCATCACTGCGATCGTGCTGCGGACCTATGAGGTTGACCAACTCTTGCCACACGAAAGCGCCGAGCGCCTCTCCCTTGCCGGCCATGAACTCGTGAGCGCCATTTCGACGGACACTGGGCAAATCGAGTTCTCCTGTGAGCTGACCCTTGCCGCTCACGAGAGGAAAAGCGCATTTCTKGTGAAGGTACAGGGCCAGGCCGCCTATGAAACCCCGATCTGGCGCATCAACGAGATCTATAACGTGGTTGTGGACCCGCTTGACCGCGGGGAATCCTTATTTGCCGACCTGCAATAGATTCACCCGATTGTGGCCGCGGAAGGCTTCATCTGCCGCAGCCACGCCCCCGGCGACAAACCCACACTCCCCTTGAAGCGCCGGCTGAAATGGCTCTGGTCGGCGAAGCCGCAGGCGGCAGCCACTTCGGCCAGGCCCAACCCGGCCAGCATGCCTGCCTGGGCGCGTTCGATGCGCACAGCGTTGAGGTAGGTGTGAGGCGGCACGCCGAACTGCCGGGCGAAGGCGCGTGTGAGGTGAACACGTGACAGGCCCGCCTCGCGTGCAAGGACCTCCACGGTGATGTCTTCATTAAACCTGCTGCGCAAATAGTCGCGGATTCGGGTCATGCGTATCGAGCCGGCGGACCGGGCTTCATCGCCGGAGCGCCGCTCACCGTAGCGCTGCAAAAGCCGCACCAGTACATCGCGCGTGAGCTCTTCGGCGCGCAGCGACTCCTGCGCCTGCCCTGCCGCGCCTATGGCGCGCGCCAGTGCATGCCCCATGGCGGCGTCGCGCACCACAGGTTGGCAAAAATAAGCCGCCATGTCGAGGCCGGCTTCCTTGTCGCGGCAGTCGTTCACCACTTGTGGCGACACATACAGCATGCTGTAGCCAAAGCCTTCCTGCGTGCCGCGCTGTCCGTCGTGCGGCTCGTCGGGATTAAACAGGATCACGTCGCCGCGCAGGCTGGCGTGCAGCGTGCCGCCGCAGTGAAAGGTCTGCACGCCAGAGGCGGTGACCCCGATGGAATAGGTTTCGTGGCTGTGGCGCTCGAAGGTGTGCTCTGTGAAGTGGGCATTCATCTGCGTCACACCGGCCAGCGCGCCTGGACGAAAGCGGGCCCAGTCCTGGGGAGTTTGAGCCTGGGCTTCATGCATGAAACAATCGTACAAGACACAGCGGCGCTGGACAAGGAAACTCACTTTTCACCGAATTTATCGCAATGAAAGAGGAGTTCTCATGCAAGAAGCCGTAGACCTGCACGCCAAGCTCGCCACCTTTGAAGGCCACTGGCAACCGCGCACCGTGAGCGAGTTCAACGGTCACGACGTGATGGTTGTCAAGGTTCAGGGGGAATTCAGCTGGCATTCGCACCCTGAGAGCGACGATTTCTTTCTGGTGCTCAAGGGCGAGTTGCACATCGACATCGACGGGCAGCCCACTGTCACGCTCAAGCCCGGCCAGTTGTATGTGGTGCCGCGCGGGGTGCGCCATCGCCCGCGGGCATCGCAAGAGGCGCACCTGCTGCTGATTGAGCCGACCGGCACCCCCAACAGCGGCGATGCGGCCACGGCCGCCCCGCGGCGGGTCATCTGAAGGGCGCGAATCCGGGGATAGGCATGAGCCGGGAATCAATTGCTTGACTTTGTCAATCAATTACTTGACGATAGCCAGTATGGCCACGTCAAGCACCCCCACCCTTCCCCCTTCAGTATCGTTAGCGCCAGCCGCCAACGCCGCACATATCAAGGCGGTCCGCGGCTTCAACCGCTTCTACACCCAGCGCATCGGCGTACTGGACCCATACCTGGGCAGCGAGTTTTCGCTGACGGAAGTGCGCGTGCTTTATGAACTGGCCCACCGCGACCAGCCGACGGCGACCGAACTGGGGCGCGATTTGTCGCTGGACGCCGGTTACCTGAGCCGCATCCTGCGCCGCTTTGAGTCCCGGGGCTGGCTGGCCCGCGTGCCTTCACCGGCGGACGCGCGGCAAAGCCTGCTCAAGTTGACGGAGGCCGGGCATGCGGTGTTCGCCCCATTGCAGCAGAAGTCGCGCGACGAAGCGGCCGCCCTGCTGGCCGCACTGGCGCCGCACGACCAGGGCACGGTAGTGGGCGCGATGGCCACGGTGCAGCGGCTGCTGGCCGGCGAAACAAAGCCTGGCGCGACCCGGACCATGCTGCTACGCGACCCGGAGCCGGGCGACATGGGCTGGGTGGTGCAGCAGCACGGTGAGATCTATGCGCGTGAATACGGCTGGAACAGCGAGTTCGAGGCGCTGGTGGCCGATATTGCCGGCAAGTACCTCAAAAACTACCAACCCGAATGGGAGAAATGCTGGATAGCCGAAGTCGACGGTGAGCGGGCCGGCGCGGTATTTGTGGTGCGTAAATCAGCCACCGTGGCCCAGTTGCGCATGCTGATCCTCACACCCCAGACGCGCGGATTGGGCCTCGGTGGCCGCCTGACCGACGCGTGCATCGCATTTGCGCGCAGCAAGGGCTACAAAAAAATGGTGCTGTGGACCAACAGCTGCCTGGACGCTGCGCGTGCCATTTATGCCGGGCGCGGGTTCAAGCTGGTGAAAAGCGAGCCCTGGCATGGCTTTGGCAAGGACCTGGTGGGCGAAACCTGGGAGTTGCGGCTGTAAGCCTTCGAGCCGCTACGGCGTTGCACCGCGCCTGCCACATCTCCATACTTTCGGGCTCCAGCCCTTATACGGCAAGCGCAAGCAGCTATCTTATTAATAGCAGACGGTATCCCTTGGTCTCCCGCGCGCGGCCTGTGGTGCATCGATGAAGCGGCGATAATCGGTGCATGAGCACCCCTCCCGCCGATCCCGCCGAAGATCACCCCAGACCAAAATCCCTCTCCGACCTTTTCATCTCATTCACTTTGCTGGCGCTTCAGGGCTTTGGTGGCGTGCTGGCCGTCGTGCAACGCGAACTGGTCGAAAAAAAGCGCTGGATGACGCGCGAGGAATTCATTGAAGACTGGGCTGTCGCGCAAATCATGCCCGGGCCTAACGTCGTCAATATCTCGTTGATGATAGGCGGCCGCTACTTCGGCCTCAAGGGTGCCCTGGCAGCGCTGGCCGGCATGCTGACGGTACCGCTGGTGCTCGTGCTGCTGCTGGCCGTGGTCTATGCCCAGTTTGCCGGGCATCCCGGGGTGGCTGGCGCGCTGCGCGGCATGGGCGCCGTGGCAGCCGGGCTGATCGGCGCGACGGGCCTGAAGCTGTTCGGCGCGCTCAAGAAAAACGTTTTGGGCCTGCAGCTGTGCGCCGCGTTCGGCGTGGCCTGTTTCGTGACAATCGCCCTTTTGCGCTTTCCGCTGGCTTACGTGCTGCTGGGGCTGGGCGGCGTGGCCTGCCTGCTCGCTTACCGCAGGCTGGCACCATGACCGAATCGCTGCACCTCGTCTTCGGCGCGAGGGAATGGTTTGACCTCTTCCTGCATTACCTCTCGCTGTCGCTGCTGTCGATCGGCGGCGCCATCACCACAGCGCCCGATATGCACCGTTTCCTGGTCGACAAACAGCACTGGCTGACCGACGCGCAGTTCAACGCCTCCATTGCCATCGCGCAGTCAGCGCCCGGGCCGAACGTGCTGTTCATCGCGCTGCTCGGCTGGAACGTGGGCCTCAACGCCGGCGGCATGCTGACCGGGCTCCTGGGCGTTTTCCTGGCGATGCTGGGCATCCTCATTCCCAGCACCACCCTCACCTACCTGGCCGCCCAGTGGGGTCACCGCAACCGCGAACTGCGCGCAGTGCGGGCCTTCAAGCAGGGCATGGCGCCCATCGTGGTGGCCCTGCTGATCGCCACCAGCTGGATACTGGCCACAGCCAATGGCAGTTCCCTGAAGGACTGGCCGGTATGGCTGCTGGCGGGTACCACCGCCGTCATTGTCTGGCGCAGCAAGATCCACCTGCTGTGGTTGCTGGGCGCTGGTGCGGTGCTGGGCTGGTACGGGCTGGTCTAGTACCCGGTTCCCGGGCCATCCAGCGGGTCTATTCGGGCTTGCCGCGCCGGTGAAAGTACACCATGCGGGCCGCTTGCCGCATGGGCTCGGTGTCCAGGGCCAGGTTGAAGATCCAGTCAGCCTGGAAGCGGTCAAACAGCCAGMGCAAGGGGCGCTTGGCACGGAACTTCGGGTAATGCCGCACCAGACCTTGAGCCGGATCGGCCGGGTCGCTGCCATCGACCGCGCCACCGTGCAAAAAAGCGGCTACCGCGCTTCCCGCCGCATCGCCATGCTGCAGCGCCGTATGAATGCCGCCCGCCGTCACAGGTGACACCATGCCGGCGGCGTCACCCACCAGCATGACACGCGCATCGGAGACCCGCTTGAGCACTCCGCCGCAAGGAATCATGCCGGCGCGCGTCGCCAGGGGTCTCGCGCCGCCAACATCCACATGCGGTGCGATTTTTTCCATGAAAGCGCCCATCCACGCCTCTTTGGCAGGAACGGACGCGCCGGAAGGCGACATGCGCCTGGCCAGCCCGATCTGGTGAATGCCGGCGCCCGCGACAGCCCAGCCGATGTAGCCAGGTGCAAGTTGCCGGTCAATGAAGCAGTGCAGCAGGTTGGCGTCCAGCCGTGCCTGGCTGTATTCACGCTCGATGCCGAAGAGAAACTGGGTATTGAGTGACAGGCCCAAAGCCTTGGCCACACGTGAATGGGGGCCGTCGGCGCCGACCAGGTAACGAGCCTGCAGCACCATCGGCTCCTGCGAGGTGACCGACTTGACCGATACGGCCCAGCCGCCGCTGTCGCGCGCGGTCTGCTCGAAAAGCGTACCGGCCAGCAAGGTAACGCCGTCAGCCACCACCGAGGTGCACATCCAGTCCAGCAGGGCCGGCGTGTCGGTGGCCCAAAAGTAATACCCGGGCGCATGCAAGTCCACATGGCGGAGGTTGGGCGAATAGAGCCTGACRCCGTCCACCTGCCGCACCAGCGCCGCGGGCACCTGCTGCAGCCAGGGAATGGTGTCTATGGCATCTTTCACGATGATGCCGGTGGTGTGCAGCTTGTCGCCCGAAGAAGCCTTCTTTTCCACAATGGCGACCTGCAAGCCCGCCCTGGCCGCGGCGCGCGCGCAGGCCAGCCCTGCAAAACTTGCGCCTATAACAATCAGGTCGAAGCGCAGCGGCGTTGTCATGCCCTGCGCTGGCGCAGGGCTTCGTAAAGGCACACGCCGCTGGCTACAGACACGTTGAGGCTTTCCACTGCGCCCTGCATCGGGATGCTGACCAGTTCGTCGCAGGTCTTGCGCGTGAGCTGGCGCATGCCCTCGCCTTCGGCACCCAGCACCAGCGCCACAGGGCCTTTCAGGTCAACGTCGTAAATCGTTTTTTCCGCATCGTCACTGGTGCCTATGCACCAGATGTTGCGTTCCTTGAGCTCCCCGAGGGTGCGGGCCAGGTTGGTCACCATGAAATAAGGCATGGTTTCGGCAGCGCCGCTGGCAACCTTGGCCACAGTGGCATTGATACCGGCCGCATGATCCTTGGGGGCAATCACCGCATGGGCGCCGGCGCCGTCGGCCACGCGCAGGCAGGCACCGAGGTTGTGTGGGTCGGTTACGCCGTCCAGCACCAGCAGCAGCGGCTGTGCCACACCGGATTCCTCAAGTTGCTCCAGCAATTCGTCGAGCGATTTGACCTGTGCCAGTGCGTCGACCCGGGCCACCACGCCCTGGTGGCCGTGGCTTCCACACATCTTTGCCAGGCGCAAACCATCGGATTCGATGAGACGCACGCCCGCCTCCCGGGCCCTGTCCGTGAACTGGCGCATGCGCGCATCCCGGCGGGACACATCGAAAAACACCTCCAGGACGGATTGGGGCGCTGTTTTGATGCGAACGCCGACGGCATGGAAGCCAAAAAGCACTTTGGGAGAAGAAGACATGGCAGCGATTATCACTGTTGGACGTAATTGGCATTACTACCGGTGCCCAGGGCGCGACAAGCGGGGCACAATGGCCCCCGGGCAGGACTAAAATAGTAACAATTTGTTGTACCTGCTCAATCATTCGTCCTGCTACTGCGGGGCATCCTGGAGGCGCTATGGGCTTGAGGCTGAAATTCAATCTGGTGTTGATCGTGGTTTTTCTGGCCGGCTTTGCCGCCGCCGGGTATATCTCACGCCAGTTGCTGCAGGACAACGCGCGCGAAGAAGTGCTGCGCAACGCCCGCCTCATGATGGACACCGCGCTTTCCGTGCGGGCCTACACCGTCGAGCAGATCAAGCCGCACCTGGACAAGCAACTTGAAGAAGTGTTCCTGCCGCAGACCGTGCCGGCCTACGCAGCCACTGAAACGCTTGGCCACATCCAGAAAAAATACCGCGACTACGGCTACAAGGAAGCCACGCTGAACCCGACCAACCCGCGCGACCGCGCCACCGACTGGGAAGCGGACATCGTCCAGCAGTTCCGCCAGAACGCTGAATCGAAAGAGCTGATTTCCGAGCGGCCCGCCGCCACCGGCCGCCTGCTGTACATTGCCAAGCCCATCCAGATCACCAACGCGGCGTGCCTGCAATGCCACAGCGTGCCGGCCAATGCGCCCGCCAGCATGATCAAGGTCTACGGAGAAGCCAACGGCTTTGGCTGGAAAC
>NZ_JBFUBD010000132.1:0-7595 GCF_056405935.1 Polaromonas sp. P1_E3 | reverse complement strand
GGTATAGGCAAAAGCCACCACGGTTTTGTCACCTTCCTTGGTCACTTCCAGGTCTTTTCCGGTGATCGACTTGATGTCGTCAATCGCTGCAGCCTTGTCAAAGATCGACCTGGCTTCCGCCACGGTGTTGCCTTCCCTGGCTTTACCGGCAGCCTTGTTGATGGCCTGGTACTCCACCAGCGTCGGTACAACCTGCGCAGCCAGAATGCCGCCGCATACCAGAACACCGCCCACAAACAGAAGGCCAATAAAGGAAATGCCGCGTTGACGATGTTTCATTTTTTCTCCTGCTTGACTAAGGAAGTTCTGCCGTGGTGCGCTATGACGCCAAAGTACACCAAAAAAGATGGCTACTCGAAAGAACCGATACGTTTAAGGTTGCCGAAATTCATCCAGACAAAAAAGGCCTTGCCGACGATGTTTTTGTCGGGAACAAACCCCCAATAGCGGGAATCCAGCGAATTATCGCGGTTATCGCCCATCATGAAGTACTGCCCCTCAGGCACTTTGCAGACAACGCCTTCGCTACTGTAACGGCAATTTTCCTTGAAAGGAAAGTCCATGACCTCCCGTTCATCGAGGCCGGCCCGCCGGGTGTCATCATTCAACAGACGGTATTTCTTTGTGCCGTTGACCTCTTCGAACTGTTTGGCGTAGCGCAGGATATCTTCGTCAAAAAAGTCGGGCAAAGGGGTCTTGACCAGGGGCTTGCCGTTAATGGTCAGCTTCTTGTTCAGGTAAGCCACCTCATCCCCGGGCACACCCACCACACGCTTGATGTAATCCAGGCTCGGTTTTGGCGGGTAACGAAACACCATCACGTCGCCACGCTGCGGGCTGTTGTTGTCCAGCACCTTGATATTGAGCACCGGCAGCCGGACTCCGTAATGAAATTTATTGACGAGGATCAGGTCATTGACGAGCAGGGTCGGGATCATGGATCCCGATGGAATCTTGAAGGGCTCAAACAGGAAGGATCGCAACAGGAAAACCACCACGATCACCGGAAAGAGGCCAGCAGTCCAGTCCAGCCACCAGGGCTGCATGATGAGCCGGGTTCTCGCTTCATCAACGTGGTTGTCGATCTGGCTGATGCCTTTGCCGGCGAGTTCGGCCTGCCGCCTGGCGGCGCTTTCCTCCAGCGCGGCAGCGGCCCGGTAGCGCTGCGGCAAAAAGTAAAAACGTTCGGCCAGCCAGTAGATGCCGGTGACAACCGATGCCAGGAAGAGCAGCAAGGAGAAGTTGCCTTCCACAATACCGAAATACCAGGCAGCGCCATACCCCACAAAGGCGGCCAGCACCACGGCCGTGATCGTGCTCATTGCGCCGCGCATCAGTCTTCCACCTGCAAAATGGCCAGGAAGGCTTCCTGGGGGACTTCAACAGAACCAATTTGTTTCATGCGTTTTTTACCCGCTTTTTGTTTTTCAAGAAGCTTGCGTTTGCGTGAAATATCGCCGCCGTAGCACTTGGCGATCACGTTTTTCCGCAGCGCCTTGATTGTCTCACGCGCAATAATGTTGGCTCCGATCGCGGCCTGAATGGCGACGTCGAATTGCTGCCGGGAAATGATCTCCCGCATTTTGGCCACCACCGCCCGGCCGCGGTAGGCCGACTGGCTGCGGTGGACGATGATGGACAGCGCATCGACCTTTTCGCCGTTCAGCAGGATGTCGACCTTGACCACATCGGATGCCCGGAATTCCTTGAATTCGTAGTCCATGGACGCGTAGCCGCGGGAGACGGACTTGAGCTTGTCGAAAAAGTCCAGCACGATCTCGCCCAGCGGCATCTCGTAGGTCAGCATGACCTGCTTGCCGTGGTACGCCATGTTCAGCTGGATACCCCTTTTCTGGTTGGCAAGCGTCATGACGGCGCCCACATAATCCTGCGGCATATATAAGTGCACGGTCACGATGGGCTCGCGGATCTCGTTGACTTTCCCGCCGTCCGGGATTTTGGACGGATTCTCGACCCTGATAGTTTCGCCGTCAGACCTGAGCACCTCGTACACCACGCTGGGCGCCGTCGTGATCAGGTCCTGGTCGAATTCGCGCTCAAGCCGCTCCTGGACGATCTCCATGTGCAGCAGGCCCAGGAAGCCGCAGCGAAAGCCAAAACCCAACGCCTCGCTGACTTCCGGTTCATAGTGCAGCGACGCATCGTTGAGCTTGAGTTTCTCCAGGGCGTCCCGCAGGGACTCGTACTCGCTGGCTTCCGAAGGGTAGAGGCCGGCAAACACCGCCGGCTGGATTTCCTTGAAGCCGGGCAACGCCTCCGTCGCAGTAAAAGCAGCACCGCCGGTACCCGGCTTGATCAGGGTGATGGTGTCACCGACGCGTGCCGCCTGAAGCTCCTTGATGCCGGCAATCACAAAACCCACCTCACCAGGCTCGAGCGCCTGGCGTGGTTCGGTATGCGGGGTAAAAACGCCAAGCTGTTCGGCGTTGTAGGTAGCCTCGCTCGCCATCAGCTTGATGCGGTCGCCCTTGGCCAGCCGGCCGTCCACGACCCGCACCAGCATCACGACACCGACATAAGCGTCATACCAGCTGTCAATGATCATGGCGCGCAAGGGGCCATCCGCATTGCCTTTGGGCGACGGGATCCGCGCAACGATGGCCTCAAGAATCTCGTCAATGCCCAGTCCCGTCTTGGCGCTGCAGGGAATTGCATCGGTGGCATCGATGCCGATCACTTCCTCGATCTCCTGTTTGGCGTTGTCGGGGTCGGCCTGCGGCAAGTCCATCTTGTTGAGCACGGGAACGACTTCGACGCCCAGGTCCAGCGCGGTGTAGCAGTTGGCAACGGTTTGCGCTTCCACACCCTGGCTGGCATCCACCACCAGCAGCGCGCCCTCGCATGCGGACAGCGATCGGCTCACTTCATAAGAGAAGTCGACGTGGCCCGGCGTATCGATCAGATTGAGGTTGTAGACCTCGCCGTTGAGTGCCTTGTATTTGAGCGCAGCGGTCTGCGCCTTGATGGTTATCCCACGCTCTTTTTCAATATCCATCGAATCCAGAACCTGCGCGCTCATCTCTCTGTCCTGCAAACCACCGCAGCGCTGGATGAGACGGTCAGCCAACGTGGATTTGCCGTGATCGATGTGGGCAATGATCGAAAAATTTCTGATGTGATTCATCAACGAGAACGCCTAAGTACTTGAAAGTATTGCGAAGAGATTGAACGTAATTCGCGAGGGCCATAAAAAAGGGCGCGTCGAGTAGCGACGCGCCCTGAACCAACAATCTATGGCAACTGCGATAGTTGGAACTTCATTGTAGGCAAAAAGCCGGAAGCGAACAGTCCCGAAATGGCCATATTTTTGTCGTTGCAGGCTAGCAACATGAATCTTATGCACAACTTATTCACAATTTTCTACTACTACTCTCTGGACAACTTGTGGGTGATCTGTGGAGCGTTCGGTATTACTCAAAATAACGAGGGAAACCGGGATTTTGGCCATCGCGATATATCGGAATAGCACAGCCGGGAGCCTGCATTCTACCGAAAATGGTCCGTGGACCGTTTTATTGTGAGTAATCACTAACAACCAAGCCCCGGGGAGTCCTCGTGAAAAATATTTTTTATGAAGGCCAGAAATCCCTGTCCCGGCGGAAAAAACCCCCATAGCCCGGCAGGGTATGGGGGTTAGGCGGGGCCGGGACAGCTTTCTGTCCCGGGACGTAGGCGCCGAAGTCCTCAGCGAGAAGGCCGGATCAGCGCATATTGCGCCCACTCGCCCCTGCGGAACAACACGTTGATGGACTTGGACTTGTCGATTTTGGCGAGAGCCGCCTCAAACTCCTTGACGCTGGTGACTTCGGAGTTGGCAATCGCAACAATCACGTCACCCTCTTTCAACCCGGCCCGCGCGGCCGCGCCTTCAGCRGTGTCCACCTTGACGCCGCCCTTGATCTTGAGCTCTTTCTTCTGTGCATCGGGCACTTCACTGACAGCCAGGCCCAAAGCCTGTGCGGCGCCTGCCACCGGAGGCTTGGGCTCGGGGCCTGCCGAGGCCTTGCGCGCCGGCTTTTCAGCCTCAACCTCACCGATGGTGACCGAAAGATCCTTGCTCGCACCGCGCCTGAAGACCGTCACCACGGCCTTGGTGCCCGGCTTCACATTGCCGACCATGCGCGGCAAGTCGCTGGATTTTTCAATCGGCTTGCCATCGAACTTGATGATGATGTCGCCGGCTTCCACGCCGGCTTTTTCTGCGGGGGCACCGCTTTCAACACCCCTGACCAGCGCGCCTTGCGCTTTGCCCAGGCCAATCGATTCCGCCACCTCCTTGGTGACCTGGTCAATCTGCACGCCGATACGGCCCCGCGTGACCTTGCCACTGGTGCGCAGCTGATCGGATACGCGTGCGGCTTCGTCTATGGGGATGGAAAAGGAAATACCCTGGAAACCGCCGGAGCGCGAATAAATCTGGCTGTTGATTCCTACCACCTCACCGCGCATATTAATCAGCGGTCCCCCGGAGTTGCCGGGATTGATGGCCACGTCGGTCTGGATAAAGGGCAGGTAATCGCCCGTGTCCCGCTGCTTGGCACTCACAATACCGGCGGTCACGGTGTTTTCCAGACCAAATGGCGAGYCGATGGCCATCACCCATTCCCCGACCTTGAGGCGGTTGATATCGCCGATTTTCACGGCGGGCAGTCCTGTCGCCTCGATCTTGACGACGGCGACGTCGCTGCGCTTGTCTGCGCCGATGATCCTGGCTTTGAATTCGCGCTTGTCAGTCAATGTGACAATGACCTCATCTGCGCCCTCGACCACATGCGCGTTGGTCATCACAAAACCGTCGGCCGTCAGGATGAAACCCGATCCCACGCCGCGCGGCTGGTCTTCATCGGGCGCGGGGCTGCGGTCCGGCCGGGGCGCACGGGGCATATTGGGTGGCACAGGTATGCCAAAGCGCCGGAAGAATTCCAGCATCTGCTCGTCGGCGCTTCCGGATGCCGCCGGCTTGGCTTTTTCCAGGGTGCGAATATTGACGACTGAAGGACCCACCTGCTCCACCAGGTCCGTGAAATCCGGCAATGTACGGTTCTGCGCCCAGACCGGCTCAACCGGTAATAGCGCCAGGACCGCAGTACTCCCCACGACGGCCGCGGTCAGGCAGGAGCGCAGGGGTTTCCAGTTCAATTCAAGCATCATCAGCCTCGTCATCAATAGTGTCATCCGGCAATCAAACAGGCGGCAGACCAAAGCGGCCGCGTGAGAAAACTGTTAAACGCGGGCTCCGGTTGAATTACGGAGTGCCGCCGCATATTATTTCCTGCGCTCCAGCCCATTGGCAAAAAGCTTCAGGGTGCCCATGGGAACCTCCCCCATCACGGTGACCCAATAGGCATCAAGCTGCCGGGTAATCGTCTGGGTGGCACCCATCGACAGGCTCGATTCCTGGCCATGGCGCTGACGGTCAAATGGTTCGACAAAAATCGACACCGATGCCAATCCATCCGAGAAGATCCACTGCAGGGGCTCCTCGCCGGACGTGGCGCCGGCTGGCAGCTGGGCCGTCGCCGGCCGCTTGTAGCAACTCAGCGGTTTGAAGCCCGCCACAGGCGCCTTCAGGAGCCAGCCTTCAGCACTTGCCGTGGTCTTCACCAGAACAGGCTTTTCAACACGGTAGCCGTCAACCTTCCCCATCATCTGCAAGAGCTTGTCCATTTTGACCGGGGCATCAAGCTGCAATTCCGAAAATGCCGCCTGCTCCAGAACCTTGCCGTCGGTATCAAGCGTCTGCAGCTTCACCACCAGGCCTTTTTTCTGTTCTGTCCAGACGCGGTAGCCAAAACGCATGGTGTCCTTGGGCACCAGCAGCACGATGTCGGCTTCGACGCCCGCCACGCGTTCGGACCCTTCCGGCCGGACCTTGTAGTAGTCGGCAATCCGGTTGTCAGTCGACTGCAGCAACTGGGGGAACATACCCAACGAGTCGCGCCTCTCGCTGCGAACCACCTTATGGTCCGGCATGAAAGTGACCACCTGGTCGTTATGGCGAAAGATGGAGCGCGGTGCGCCGGTCAGTGTCTCGACCCGCTCCATCTGCTGGTCGCCCTCACAAACATGCCATATCTTGGCGCTGGACATGGCCCCACCGGATGAGACGACAAAGGTGCCGATATACGAGCGCTTTTTGGAAGCCTCGTGCATGCGCATCAGCCAATCGTTGATGTTGCGGGACTCCGCGGAGGCAGCAGAAGCGATTGGCGGAGGCACCTGAGCCGCTACAAAATTCATAGCTGGTAGCGCACAGCCAGCAAGGGCCAGAAGGCGAAATAGCTTGAATTTCATGGTTTTTTCAAGGCCTGGCAGCAAACCGGCACCTGTTCAACGTCCTGCATTTTGCGGCGTTTCAAAAGTGGCATTGCGCAGGAACCCCGAGGGCTCCTGCAGGGCCGACGTACCGCCCAGTTGCTTGTGTGCAGCCAGCAGCTCCTCAAGCCGGGCATCCCGCACGATGGGGCCCTGGGGCGAAGCAACCACCACTTGTTGTGAAAGTGGCGCCTGGGCAAGTTGCGGTGCCGAGCCGGATGGCAGCGAACTGGAGGCATTCCACGCAATGGCGGCCACTGCGGCAAGCGAGGCAATTCCTGCCACCATCTTCCACCGGAAATCGCTGTCATTGGCGGCTTCGCCGTGCTGATGGGGCGTTCCTTCCGCGGGCGCCTGAATGACGTCCACGGGAACAGCTGCATGGGGAAAATTCCGCACGGCTGGCGCCTCCTGAGCGAGACGCCCGCTCAGGCGCGACAAAAAGGCCATATCCACCGCCTCGCGCTGGAGTGCTGGAGAACGCAAGGCCTCGCCAATCAGGTGATAGGTGTCCCATATAACGACCGCCGAATCGTCGCGCCGGCTAGCCTCAAGCGCGGCCACAAGTTCGTCCCTGCCCAATTGGCCATCGGCGAGGGCAGACATGAGTTCGCTGGTTTGCATGGACGGTTTCATAGTAGTCGTGGAGTTCTTGAATTCACTGACGGTTCCTGGGTGCTATGGCTTCACCAGCGCTTGCCGCTCTGATTTTCCAGCAATGGCTTCACTTTCTGCGAAATTGCCTCGCGCGCCCTGAAAATCCGGGACCGCACGGTCCCAATAGGGCAATCCATTGCCTCCGAAATCTCTTCATAGCTCAGCCCTTCTATTTCGCGCAGGGTAATAGCCTGGCGGAGCTCCTCTGGTAAAGCTTCCATGGCGGCATTGATGATTTCCGCAATCTCCTTGGTGGCCAGCACGGCTTCAGGCGTTTCCGAGCTTGTTAGTTCGTTTTCAAGCGGGGAAGTTTCATCGCTTTCGTCGGTTTGGCCCGATTTAAAGGCATTTTCAGACACCGTTGGATCCCGTTTAAGGTCCATCAGGGCCTTTTTGGCGGTATTGACCGCGATCCTGTAAAGCCAGGTGTAAAACTGCGCCTCGCCCCTGAACTGCGCCAAGGCCCTGTAAGCGCGTATGAACGTTTCCTGGGCAATGTCCTCCACAAGGTCCACGTCGCGCACCATACGGCCTATCAGGCGCTGGATGCGCCGCTGGTATTTGATGACCAGCAGCTCATACGCTTTCTGGTCGCCCGCCAC
>NZ_JBFUBD010000131.1:0-7603 GCF_056405935.1 Polaromonas sp. P1_E3 | reverse complement strand
ATCGCATCTATCGCCTGGTCTGGAACGCCGCGCTTGGCCTGTGGGTGGCTGTGGCTGAAACCGCCAGAGGCCGAAGCAGGGGCGGCTCCGCACGCAGCGGTGTTGAAGTTGCTTCCGCCGGTCCGCGTGTAGGCCTCGTTTTTGTCCTGCATGCACGGTGCCGTGCCGCCTTGGTGATGCTGCTCGCGATGTCCGTCTTTAACTTGCAGGTGCATGCTGCCGATGCGCTGAATTCCACCGTAGTGGCGGGCAGCGGCAGCGTGACTACCAGCGGCGCCACCACCACGATCAACCAGACCAGCCAGCGCCTGGCGATTGACTGGACATCGCTTTCAACGGCAGCCAACGAGGCGCTGCGATTCAACCAGCCCAACGCCCAGGCCATCGCGCTGAACCGAATCACGGGCAGCAGCCCGAGCGAGTTCCTGGGCAGCCTGACGGCCAATGGCCAAGTGTTTATCCTCAACCCGAACGGTGTGTTGTTTGGCGCCGGCAGTCAGGTGAACGTAGGCGGCCTGGTCGCCTCCACCTTGAGCATGAGCAATGCCGACTTCATGGCCGGCAGCACCACATTTGGCATTGACCCCGGTCATGCCGGCACCGGCAGCAGTGCCGGCAAGGTGGTCAACAAAGGCACGCTGACAGCTGCCCCGGGCGGCTACGTGGCCTTGCTGGCGCCCGAAGTGCGCAATGAAGGCGTCATCACCGCCAGCCTGGGAACCGCTTTGCTGGCTGCCGGCAACAAGATCACCCTGAACCTGGACAACGGCAACTTGCTGGGCTACAGCATTGACCAGGGCGCKMTCAATGCCTTGGCTGAAAACAAGCTGCTGATCCAGGCGAATGGCGGCCAGGTGSTGCTGTCCGCCAAAGCCATGGACCAGCTGACCACGGCGACGGTGAACAACACYGGTGTCATTGAAGCGAAGACGATTGCCAACAAGGCCGGGCGCATCCTGTTGATGGGTGACATGGAGACGGGTACGGTCAATGTCGGCGGCACGCTCGATGCCTCTGCCCCTGACGGCGGCAATGGCGGGTTCATCGAAACCAGTGCCGCCAATGTGAACGTTGCAGCCGGCACGCGGGTCACGACCAAGGCAACAGATGGCCAAAGCGGCACCTGGTTGATCGACCCGGTGGACTTCACCATTGCCGCCGGCAGCGCGGCGCAGACCCTCTCTGGCATGGGTGCGGTCACCTTGTCCGCCGCATTGAATGCCGGCAATGTGAGCATTGCGACGGACGGATCAACGGCAGGCAATGGCGATATCAACGTCAACAGCGCAGTCAGTTGGGCGAACCCCAACACCTTGACCTTGACGGCGCACCGCGACATCAACTTCAACGCCAACGTGGCATATTCCGGCGGCGCGGCGGGGGGGTTGACCGCACAAGCCACCCGCAACATTACCGGCACGGGAACCCTTAACCTCGGCATAGGCGGCGGAACGTTGGACATGACGGCCGGCGGCGGCATCGGCGGCACCGACGGCCTGGGGCAAATCTTTGCCGGCAGTTTGAAGCTGAAAGCTACCACGGGTGAAGTGGTCATGAATAGCGGCGTGGACTGGCAGGCCAGCTCCTTCGACCTGTACGCGGGCACCAACATTCGGGGAAATGCCGGYGCCGTCAATACCACCATGAGTGCTCCCGGCGGCAGCTTCACCGCTTCCGCGGGCAATACGGGCAATGGCCGGATACGCATCAACAGCTTCTCCAATGCCATAGGCACGCTCAACCTGACCACACAGGGCACGGGCGGCGGTGGGCAGATCGACTTTCTGAGCGCCTCCGCAGTTGCCAACGCTTCCATCACGGCCGCGCATGACGTGAACGTCAGCGCGACCGGCAACCTCAACCTCAATGCCCTGAACCTGACGGGTTTTAACCAGAACGTCAGCCTGGCGGCCAGCGGCGGCACGCTGACGACGCCGGCCGCCCTGAATACTGGCGGCGGCAACCTGAGCTTGTCGGGCGGCTTTTTGTCCCTTGGCGGCGCCTTGGACGCCAAAGATCTCAGCCTGACCGCAACAAACGGCTTGAACATCAACCGGGACCTCACCGCGACGGGCAACCTGACACTCACAGGAGGCAGTACAGGCGTTCAGCAGACCGCCGGCGCCCTGATGGTGAGCGGTACGACCAGCGTGAGCGCCGGCCCGGGGCAGGTGAGCCTGAGCGGCCTCAACAATTTCAACGGCGCAGTCAGCGTGACCACGCTCGGCGCAAATGGCGTCATCATCAATTCCGTGGGCAGTCCGTTGACGCTGGGCACCTTTTCGTTAGGCAGCGGCGCTCTGACCCTGCTCGGCAACAACATCACGCAGACGGGCGCGATCACGCAGGCCGCCGGTGCGGGTGCGGTGACCATCAGCGGCGGCGCCAGCGCGATAGACCTGAGCAACGCAGGCAACAATTTCACCGGTGCGGTCAGGCTCAGTAATTCCGGCAACAACGCCGTGACCGTCCGGGATGTGAACGACCTGGTGCTGGGCTCATCCACTGTGGGCGGCAGCCTGACGGCGACTTCCAGCACCGGTTCCATTTCGCAAGCCGGCGCATTGAATGTGACGGGTGCCTCCACGTTCACGCTGAACGGCAGCAGCAAGGACGTGTTGCTGGGCACTTCGGCCAATAACTTCGGCGGCGGCGTGACGGTGAACGGCAGCGGCAGCGTGAAAGACATGGCCTTCCGTTATGGCAGCGGCTTTGCTTTTCCCACCACGCCCAGCTACTCCGGCACCCTGACGCTGATCAGGGACAGCGGGATCATCAACCTGGGTACACAAACCTTCAGCGGTGGCCTCGCGTTGACGGCGGCCGATGGCATTAACCTGTTTGGCGGCACGCTGCAGACGGGCGGCGCGCAGACCTTCAACAGCGCGGTGACGGTTGGCGGCACCGTCAACCTGGTCAGCACCGGCGGCGGCATCACATTTGCCAACACGGTCAATGGCGCGAATGCGCTGAGCACCACGAGCGCAGGGCCCACCAATTTCAATGCGTCGGTAGGCGCCACCACGGCACTGACCAGCTTGAACGTCACGTCGGGCGGCGCCATCAACGTGCAGACCGGCGCCACGCTGCGCACGGGCGACTTGAAGCTGACGGCGGCAGGCGGCATAGGCAATGGCATCGGCGGTGCAGCGGCTATTGATGCGGCGCGCCTGAGCGCCATCAATTCAGTCGGCGGCCATATTGCACTGTCGCACACCGGCACGGGCACGCTGGTGGTAACAGACCTGGGGCAGGGCGATGGCATACAGAACAGCGCCTTTGGCGGCAACGTCAGCCTGGCAGCGGCCAACGGCAGCATCCAGGTGCTGGGCAGCAAGGTCAGTGCGGTCGGCGGCAACGTTGTGCTCAGCGCGGCAGGCGTCAGCGCGACGCATTCGGTGGAAATTGTCAATAACGGCGCCACGCAATCCAACGTCACCACCACCGGCGCGGGCAACATCACCATCAACGGCGACTTGGCGAGCGGCGGCGCCAGCGCCACCGGCGGCTCGGCGGGTGGCGTGGTCGTCACCAATTCCAATATCACAGCAGGCAACGGAACGATCGCCATTTCGGGCGACGCGGGCTGGCTGTCCGGTTTGGCGCAGGTTTCACGCGGCGTGCGCCTGGATTCAGGCACGAAAGTCACCGGCGCCGGTAACATCAACATCACGGGCCGGGCCGGCAGCAGCTCGTCGGCCACCAGCGAGGGTTTGCAGTTGGCCGGCGGAGCAGAAGTTTCCAGCACGGCGGGAGACGTTGCGCTTACCGGCATCCTGAGCAACCCATCCATCCTTGCCGGCACGGGCCTGCATGTCAGCGGCAAGGTGCAGTCCGGCGCCAGCAAGAAAATCACACTGACCGGTACGGCCACTGTGGGCGGCGGCTCCGGCACCGGTGTTGTGATCGATGGGGCAGCGGAGCTGCTCGCCGGCACGGGTGGTTTGACCATTGTGGGCACCGTCAACTCTTCGACGACTGCCACCAACGTCATCGGTACGTCTATCGGCGGCGGGGCTATCAGTTCCACAGGTGCAATGGATATTACCGGCACCATCAGCGCCAACTCAGCCTCGGGCAACGGCGCTTTGCGCATGGATTTCGGCACCGTCAACTCCAATGGCGCGAACATCGTTTTGCGTGGCTCGGGCGTGCCAGCGCCTGCGCCTGCGAGTGCCTACGATTTCAACCTTCAGGGTGCGACGGTCACCAGCGGTGGCGGCGATATCCAGATTCTTGCCGACCGCGTCAACATTGTCAGTGCGGTCAACGCCGGCGCCGGCCGGGTGGTGATTGCACCCGTTAACGCCAACCGGGCGATCACGCTTGGGGGATCTTCTGAGCCCAGTGCGCTGAATTTGAGCGCTTCGGAAATCAACCAGATCACGGCGGGCACGCTGCAGATTGGCTCTCTCACGAGTTCGGGCGGGATTGATATCGGTAATATCGGTGGCGTCATCACGGCCGCACCGGGGCCTTTGCCAGTCATGAGCCTGCTCACCAGCGGCAACATCAACCAGACGGGGGCGATCAGGGTGGGCAAGCTCAACGCGGTGGGGTCTTCCGTGACCCTGACCAATGCCGGCAACCAGATTGACGAAATCAGCGGACGCTCTACCACCGGCGCATTCGCCGTGACCAGCAGCAAGTCTGCGCCGCTCACGGTTGGCTCGGTCGATGGGTACGCAGGCATCAACTCGGGCAGCAATGCCACCACACTCAACAATCTGAACGGCGCCATCGCGCAGACCCAGGCCATTGTGGCCAGCAGCTTCACCGGCAGCAGCAATAGCGGCACCACGCTAGGGCTGGCGGGTAACCAGATCGGCGCCTTTAACCTGACTAACAGCGGCTCAGGCAATATCGTTCTGGCCAACGGCATCGCCACAACGCTCACGTCGGTCGCCAATACGGGCGGCGGGCGCATTGATGTCGACAACACGGGCGGTGTCACCGTGGCATCCATCACCAGCGATGGCACGGCCACCGGTACAACGGCCGGTACGGCGGCCGTCAGCGTCAAATCGAGCCAGGGCATTTCAGCGAGCGGCGGCGGCACACACATCGCCAACACGGGCGCTGGCTCGCTCTACCTTGAAGGCGCGGGCAGTGTGGGCGCCAGTTCAGGTGCGCCGCTGCGCACATCGGCGACGAAGGTGAGTGCCCAGGCTACAGGCGCCGGCGCGCAGGTCAACCTGGTGCTGACCAATGGCGGCACGCTGGAAAATATTGCGGCCAACGGCGCTGCCAATGTGGCCGCTACCGCGGGCAGCCTCGCCGTGAAAACCGTCTCGGGCAGTGCTGTGACGCTGGCGGCCAATGTCGGCGCCATCACCGACGCCAACGGCGCGGCGAACAACATCACCGCGGCCACGCTCAACGCGTCCGCATTGAACGCCATCACGCTGGGCACCAATGTGAGCGGTGCACAGGTGCTGGGCACCACGGGCGCAGCCGGTGACATCACCATCACCGCCGCCAATGCCATCAACACCAGCAACTTCAGCGTGAGCACCAACGCCGGTTCCGCCCAGACCGTCAGCCTGGCTTCGAATACGGGCATCACAGTGGGCAGCGCCTTCGGCAACAGCCAGGACAAGCTCAAGCTGATAGCAACCGGCGGCAACATTGCCGTCAACGGCGCGCTGACAGCCAGCGAACTCACGCTGAGCACCGCGGGCACGAGCACGCAAAGCGCGGCCATCACTGCCACAGGCCTGGAACTGCTGGGCACCGGCAGCCATACGCTGAACAATGCCGGCAACGCGGTGACGACGCTGGCCGGCAATACCGGCAACGTCGACTATTCGCAGGCCGGCGCGCTGGCCATTGGCACCGTCAACACGGCAGGGCTGACGGCCAGCGGCAAGGTGTTGGTGCGCGCGACCGGTGCGGCGGGTGACATCACGCTGAACAATGCGGTCACCTCGGGTAGCGCGGCGAATGATTCGCTGGTGCTGGCTGCCGGGCGCAACTTCATCAACAACGCCGGCGCCACACCGCTGAACCCGGGCGCGGGCCGCTTCCTGGTGTATTCGACCGATCCGACGGCCAACACCATGGGCGGTTTTGCCTCGACCGGCAACGCCTTCAGCCGTACCTATGCCGCGAATGCGCCCACCGATGTGTCCATGACGTCGCTCAGCGGCAACCGCATGGTGTACAGCGTGACACCGATGCTTACCATTACGGGGGACAACCAGGCCAAGGTCTATGGCGCGGCCGACCCGGGCCTGACTTACACGCTGAACTCCGGGCTGGTGGCCGGTGACACGGCCGCAACCGCGCTGGCCGGCGTGCTGGCAGCACCGACGGGCTCCGCGGCTTCCGCGGGCACGCACGCCATCACCCAGGGCACGCTGGCTTCAGCCCTGGGCTACGGCATCGCATACACCAACGGCACCCTGACCGTGGACAAAGCCACGCTGACCGTGACGGGCATGGCGGCCAACAACAAAACCTACGATGGCACCGCGACAGCGACATTGGGGAATATCGGCACCCTTGCGGGGCTGGCCTACAGCGAGGCACTGACCCTGAGCGCCACAGGCGCCAGCTTCAGCGATGCCAACGCCGCCGCTGGCAAAACCGTCACGGCCACCTACAACCTGGCCGACGGGGCAGGGGGGCTGGCCAGCAACTACCAGCTGGCGGCAGCTCCCGTCACGGCGGCGGCCGACATCAACAAGGCCAACCTGACCGTCACGGCCAACAATGACAGCCGGACTGTGGGCGCCGCAGCCTATGCCGGCGGCAACGGTGTGACCTATAGCGGTTTTGTGGCCGGCGAAACGGCCGCCGTGCTGGGCGGCGCGCTGACCTACGGCGGCAGTTCGCAAGGTGCGAGCGCCGCGGGCAGCTACGCCATTACGCCCGGCGGTTACAGTGCCGGCAATTACGCTCTGGCGTACGTGGACGGCGTGCTGACCATCAACCCTGTGGCAGCGCCTGTGCCGGGGCCGGTAGGGCCAGGCGGTAGCCCGGCAAGCGACGCTTACCTGAGTGCGCTGCGCAACATCGCAAGCCTTGGCGCTTCAGGTGGCGGTGGCGGCGCGCAGGGTGGTGGTCCGGATCCCAGTGACGCCCTGAAAGCCGCCGCTGCCGAAGCCGGAAATACGAACGAGGAATAAGCCCACCCCCGTCCAGCCTCACTTCGTGTAGCCTGTTCTCAGGGGGCGGCGCCTTCGGTTTGGCAAAGCCAGTCCCGCGGCCCCCGTTTATGCGCCCAGAACTCTTCAACCAGCATGAGCCGCAGAACCGGCTTTGCCGGGCCACAGGCGGGCGGCTCCCTCGGGGGGGAGCAAGGAACTACACGGAGTGAGTGACTGTGGGGGCCAATGGAAGCCACAACGTAAAGCGCGTGCCCGCCGGTCCCGATTGCCAGTTGACCGTGCCGTGAATGGTTTGCGCGCGGCGCCGCTGGTTGTACAGACCTTTCCCCGCCGCGTCGCCAAAGGCTTTGTCGACATCAAAACCCTGGCCGTTGTCTTCAATGGTGACCTGCACACCCGCGCCTTCGGTTGCGGTGCTCACCCGGATTTCGGTGGCGCGCGTGTGGCGCAGGATGTTGGCCACGCTTTCCTGCACGATGCGCAGGATGTGC
>NZ_JBFUBD010000130.1:0-7666 GCF_056405935.1 Polaromonas sp. P1_E3 | reverse complement strand
GCCATCGGCACGATTTCGGCATCATTGGTGCCGCGCTTGACCACCATGTTGACCTTGAGCGGCGCCAAGCCGACCTTCTGCGCCACCTCAATGCCCTTGAGCACATCGGCCACCGGAAAGTCCACATCGTTCATGCGGCGGAATGTGGCGTCATCCAGGCCGTCCAGGCTCACCGTCACCCGCTGCAAGCCGGCGTCCTTGAGCGACTGGGCCTTTTTGGCCAGCAGGGATGCATTGGTGGTAAGCGTGATGTCCAGCGGCTTGCCCTGCGGCGTCTGCAGCTTCGCCAGCATTTCGATCAGCACTTCCAGATGCTTGCGCAGCAAGGGTTCGCCGCCGGTCAAACGAATTTTTTCGACGCCGTGCGCCACGAAGACCTTTGCCAGCCGGGTAATTTCTTCGAAACTCAGCAGAGAAGTTTGCGGCAAAAAGGCATAGTCCTTGTCGAACACCTCACGCGGCATGCAATAGCTGCAGCGGAAATTGCAACGGTCCGTCACGCTGATGCGCAGATCCCGCAGCGGCCGGCCCAGCGTGTCGCTCAAGAGCCCCGTCGGTGCCGTCAGCCGGGCAGGAATGTGCGGTACGCGGCTTGCGTAGCGAATATCTGCCAGCGGAATGATTTTTTCGGTCGTCATCGTGAGGGGCCTAAAGGGAGAATTTACTCCATTGGCCCGGCTGGAGCACTAAAACCACGCCTTATCCCCAAAGGTTGCGCATTAATGGCCTTGAGTACGGCGGCTCTTCAACAAGCGGGGGCCGTGGAGCCGGCTTTGCCGGGCCACAGGCGCTGTCCCTTGCAAGGGGAAAAGGGCTACACGAAGTGAGCCCGATAGGGGTATGCCATTTTCGGCTTTGCCGGGCCGCAGGCGCAGCGCCCCCTCGGGGGGCAGGGAWGTACACGAAGTGACGAGCGTGGGGGCTCTATCTATACACATCTGGCGCCGTCAACCTCCAGGCACACGCCGCTGATGAAATCCGCCTCGTCGCTGGCCAGGTAAAGCGCGGCGTTGGCGACGTCCAGCGCGGTTGAAAAGCGCCCCAGCGGGATGCTGGCGCGAAAACGCGCCTTGCGCTCCTCGTCCAGCGGGCCGCCGGCAAAATCGGCGGAAAGGCCCGTGTCGGGGTTAAAGACCGGGTTGATGCAGTTGACCCGGATGTTGTCGGGGCCGAGCTCGGCCGCCAGGGATTTGGAGGTCGTGATGACCGCGCCCTTGGAGCCGTTGTACCAGGTCAGGCCCGGTCGCGGGCGTACGCCGGCCGTTGACGCAATGTTGATGAAACTGCCCCCGCCCAGGCTGCGGAAGACCGGCGTGGCATGGATCGTGGCGAGGTAAATGCTTTTGACGTTGATGGCATAGCACTTGTCGAAGTCGTCTTCGCTGACGTCCAGCGCGGGCTGGTTGCGGTGCGTCCAACCGGCATTGCTGACCATCACGTCGAGCCGGCCATAACGTTGCACGGCGGCATCCACCAGGGCCTTGACCTCGGTGGATTTGGTCACGTCGGCGGCAAAGAAGGACGCGGTGCCACCGGCTTTGACGATGGCCGCCACGACTTTTTCACCCAAGGCGACGTTGATGTCGTTGACGATGACTTTCGCACCTTCGGCCGCGAGCCGCCGCGCGATGCCCTCACCGATACCGCCTCCCGACCCGGTCACGATGATGGATTTGTCTTTGACCCGCATGGTGTGCTCTTTCTCCTGAGGGGATTGCTGGTGGTGGGCAACTTCTGCTTGCCAGTGCTTGCTGCTGCTTATTGTTGCTGATCGCGCGGCGCGGGTTTTCCCTCTGTTTCTTTTCTATGGGCACCAGAAATGAAACATGAGGTTACATCTACAATGCAGCCCATAAAAGGGAGGGATGTCATGAACGATAAATTTTTCCGCAATGGTGCGGGAGCGGCCTTGTGCGCGCTGGCGCTTTTTGCCTCGACAGCGCAGGCGCAACAAACCAGCAAGAATCTGGCACCGGGATTCTCGGAGCGCCCGGCAGCTTCCAAGCTGGTCGTTGTGCCGGCGGATCTGGAGCTTTTTTCGATAGGTGCCGGCGGCGTGCAGGAGCCCAGGGCCGACTGGACCATGGCCGCGCAGAAAAACGTCAAGTCCGGCCTTGCGTCAAGCAAGCTCAAGCTGGGCTCTGACGTGATCGGGCTCGAAGAAAAAGACATGGACGAGCTCGCGGACATCAATTCGCTGCATGGAGCTGTCGCCCAATCCGTTTTCCTGCACCACATGATTGGCGGTGTACTCAAACTACCCACCAAGAACGACGCCTTGAACTGGTCACTCGGAGATGCCGTCAAACCGCTGAAGGACAAGACGGGAGCGGATTACGCGCTGTTCATCTGGATGCGCGATAGCTATGCCAGCAGTGAACGCAAAGCCGCGATGATCGCAATGGCTGTGCTGGGCGTAGGCATTGCAGGGGGGGCACAGATCGGCTATGCGTCGCTGGTGGACCTGAATAACGGGCGGATTGTCTGGTTCAATGACTTGCGCCGGGCTTCCGGAGACCTGAGGGAGGCCGAGCCCGCCAAGGAAACCATTGAGGCCCTTCTCAAGGGCTTTCCGGTCTCCAGATGACAGGCATGCCGGCTGGCGGGCGCCGCACTTTCCTGCGGTCGGCCTGCAAGCATTGCCTTGGGTTCGGCGCCTTGCTGCCAGGCCTGTCGGCCTTTGGCCAGGAGGCTCCAGTTACCGCTCCTGTCTCGCCTTTGCCCGCGGAGCGTTTTGCACGCCCTGCGCTGGAAACGGATGAGGGCGGCTTATGGGGAATGATGGACCGCGAGGAAACGCGCTTGCGGCGCAGTCCATTCGCCGTGCGCGATCCGCAGCTGAGTCAGTACCTGCAAGACCTGGTGTGCCGTCTTGCGGGTGATCACTGTCCGGATATTCGCGTGTATGTGGTGCGCACACCTCTCTTTAATGCCAGTATGGCCCCGAACGGCATGATGCAGGTCTGGACCGGCCTGCTGCTGCGCGCGGAAAACGAGGCCCAACTTGCCGCGGTGCTGGGACATGAAATTGGCCATTACCTTGAACGGCATACGCTGGAACGTCTGCGGGACCTGAGAAGCCGGGCGGCTTTCGCCCAGTTCATCGGCATGTTCGGCCTTGTTGGCGCCATTGGCCAATTGGGGGCGCTGGCGGGTGCCTTCGCTTTTTCCCGGGACCACGAAACGCGGGCCGACCGTTTGGGCATGCGCCTGATGACGCGGGCCGGGTATGACGGCAGGCAGGCTGCGCAAGTGTGGGACAACCTGCTGGGCGAACTCAAGATCACCGGTGGGGAAGACGTGGGTAAACGCAGCCCCATGATGGCGACGCATCCCCCGCTGGAAACACGTCGTGATGACCTGCTTCGCCTCGCGGGCGACGGCGGCGGTAAAACGGGTGCTGCGGAATATCAGCAGGTTATGTCCCGGCATCGCTTCGGCTGGCTGCAGGATGAAATCCGGCGTGGCCAGTTTGAAGAAAGCCTGGTGTTGTTCAACCGCTTGTTGTTGCGCAACCCCGCGGACGGTCAGGCGTTGTACGCGCGYGGTGAGGTGTATCGGCTGCGGGCGGGCAACGAAGATATTCAGRCGTCCCTGAATGACCTGACGCGCGTGACCGCTCTTGAGCAGCCCCCAGCCGAGGCCTTCAGGGCGCTGGGGCTGGTGCAGAAGCAGCGGACCGATGTCGCCTCGGCTGTACAGGCCTTTGAAAAATACCTCACCGCCGCGCCCGAGGCGGCGGATGCGGGCCTTATTAAAAATTACATTGCGGAACTTAAACCATGAAAAAAATCCTGACCATTCTGGCGCTCGTTTTCCTGTCGGGCTGCATGTCCATCACCAAGGTGGAGGGCGAGCAACTGGTGAATAACCGGCTGGCTGTCAAGGTAACCGACGCCTGGAACAAAGTATCTCCCCCCGGCACGCAGCAGCCTTTTGACATGTGGACACAGGAGGGGCTCACTCTTGACCACCTGCGGCTGTGGGCTGCCATCAAGCCGGGTCAGGCTCTGCTGGTCAAGCCTGCAGGCAGCGTGCCGGCCGGGCAAAAAGCCGCCCGTGTTCCAACCTATCAGGCGGGCATGCCGCTTGATCAATTGGTCAATCTTTTTGAAATCATGTATTCGGCCGACGGCTCCATCGTCAATATGACCAAGGTTGAGCCTTCGGTATTTGCGGGCGAGAAAGGCGCGCGATTTGAATTCACCGTGACAAGAAAAGGCGATGACGTTCAGCTCAACGGTGTCGGCTGGCTCAGCCAGCGAAAGGGCGAATTGTTTGCCGCTACTTTTCTGGCGCCCAAGCTTTCATTCTTCCCGAGACTTTTGCCGAAAGCCGAAAGCGTTGTGAATACGGCGCAAATCAAGGGGTAACTGCCGGGTGTCCCTGCCGGGCTGTTCTGGTGGGGGCGGCGCTGGGCTGGGACGCCGGTCTGATTTGGCTAGCCGTGGCGCACCGCCACCGTCTTCAGTGTCGTGAAGCCGTATAGCGCCTCAAATCCTTTTTCCCGGCCATAGCCTGAGGATTTCACGCCGCCAAACGGCAGCTCCACACCGCCGCCGGCGCCGTAGTTGTTGATGAACACCTGGCCGCTTTTGACGCGTTTGGCCATGCGGAACTGCCGTGCGCCGTCACGCGTCCAGATACCGGCAACCAGCCCGAACTGCGTTGCGTTGGCCAGCTCGGCAGCGTGGTCTTCGTCCTTGAAGCTCATGGCACACAGCACCGGGCCGAACACTTCGTCCTGCGCCAGCCGGTGCGTTGCGGGCACGTCCCGCAGCAGGGTCGGGGCCTGGTAAAACCCCGTGTCAGGCGCTTCGTCGACGATCTGTCCTTGCGCCACCATGGGAATGTTGRCAACCTGTGCATCACTTAAAAAATCCCACACGCGCTGCTGCTGGCTTTGCCGTATCAGCGGTCCCACGTCCAGGTCCATGGCCGCCGGGCCGACGCGCAGGTTTTCGAAGGCCTGGCCCAGCCGCTCCAGCAAAGGCTCATACACGGACTGCTCTACCAGCAGGCGCGAGCCTGCCGAGCAGGTTTGCCCGGCGTTTTGCACGATGGCGTTGATGATGGCGGGTATGGCGGCATCCAGGTCGGCATCGGCGAACACGATCTGCGGGCTTTTGCCGCCCAGCTCCAGCGTGACGGGGCAATGGCGCTCGGCCGCGACCTGCTGGATCAACGTACCCACCGTGGGGCTGCCGGTAAAGCTGATGTGGTCTATGCCCTTGTGGCGGGCCAGGGCGTCACCCACCTCGTGACCGTAACCCGTCACGATGTTGATGGCGCCCGCCGGAAAGCCCACTTCGGCCGCGAGTTGCGCCACACGGATCAATGACAGGCAGGCGTCTTCGGCGGGCTTGACCACGCAGACGTTCCCGGCCGCAAGTGCGCCGCCCACACTGCGGCCAAAAATCTGCATCGGGTAGTTCCAGGGGATGACGTGGCCGGTGACGCCGTGGGGCTCGCGCCAGGTCATCACGCTGTAGCCGTCCAGGTAGGGGATGGTGTCGCCGTGTAGTTTGTCGCAGGCGCCGGCGTAAAACTCGAAATAGCGTGCCAGGGCTACGGCGTCGGCGCGCGCCTGTTTGGTGGGCTTGCCGCAGTCGCGTTGCTCGATCATGGCCAGTTCCTCGGCATGGTCGGCCACTTTGGCGGAAAGGCGCATCAACAGGCGGCCACGCTCGGCGGCGCTGAAGCGGCTCCATACCAGGTCCAGGCATTCACGGGCACTTTTTACTGCGGTGTCGATATCGTGTGCGTTGCTGCGCTGTATCTCGTCAAACACCTGTCCGTCGGACGGATCGATGACCGGGATGGTTTTGCCGGAGGTGGAGGGAACGGATGCGTTGGCAATGTAATTGAGCTGCATGCACATGATTCTGCTTGAAACCGGTGCCATGCGGCCCTGGCGGAGGCCTGCGCGACGAGTGACGGATGGCGCAGTTGCGGCGGCGGGGAAGTGCCTCGCGAGGGCGACGGGACTAACAAGGTAACCGTTGCCAAAAGCGTGCGTTTTTCACATCGAGAGTGTTGCAGAGCCGACCAATTTACAAAACCTTTGCTGCGTGGGGAATTTGCTTTCTGTAGGATTGAGACTACATGCACACCTCGCCAATTCCTACAAATGGAATGGTGTTTAAAGCGCTTTGCGGCAGAACTGCCACGGCGCGCGACAGTGGCAGCAGAGGGCAACTGCAGGCCGCATTTTTGATGCACAAAGCGATGACAAACCCCAGCGAATGTTCCCCCAGCGCGGCGCCCGCCGACGACGCAGCCGAAGTCTCTCTTTTCGACCGGCTGAAAGCTTTTATGGCGCGCCTGCGCGACTGGCTGTCGATCCAGACCGTTGTCATGAAGCTGGCTGCGCTGCTGGTGGTGTTGATGATTCCAGCAAGCGCCTGGTACGCCTGGTCAACACTGGCCCGCCAGGAAAAAATGGCTCGGGAGGTCAAGGCGATGGCGGCAGGTCAGGGCGCCGAAGCGCCGTGGACTTACAACAGCGCCTTGCCTGTGGTTTTCGGCAGCGGCTCGGTGCTGGGTTTCCTCGAAGCCCATCCGGTCGCGCGTGTCACCATCATTTACCGCCCCATCCTCTGGACCGTCTCCGAGCGCTTTGTACTGATCGAGTCAGAAGGCCGCCAATACGCCTATTACCCGTCAGACATGGAGACCAAGATTCTGGCCGACAAAGCCGTGACCGCGCCCTGGGGCGGCAAGCTCAGCTTTGTGCCGCAAGCAGCGCTCGACAGCGCCAGCAAGGACATGTTGGCACGGCTGGAGCAACGCTTCGGCGATGCGCGCCCACAGTCCGAGCAGGACGCCTGGAAGGGAGGCGCCAGTGCACTGGTGTCGGCCACGCTGACGCTGGGACTCATCGCCTTCCTTTGGTACCAGACGGGCGGGCAGCGCAAGTCGCTCAAATTCCTTGCCCCGTCCCAGATCAGCGGCGGCCTGGAAGACCTGGTCGGGATGGACGACATCAAGGCCGAGGTTGCGCAAATCCGCGACCAGTACGAGCGCCGCCTCGAATACGCCGCTTATGGCGTGAACAAGCCTTTCAACGTGATGTTCAGCGGCCCCGCGGGAACGGGCAAGACCAAGCTGGCCAGCTACCTGGCCAAAGAGCTGAACCTGCCGATTCTTTTCCATTCAGCTGCCAACCTTGAAACCGGCTATGTGGCCGGCGGCTCCAACACCCTGTCGCGCATCCTTGCCCTGGCCAAGCGGCGCAAACGCTGCATTGTGTTTCTGGATGAAGCACAAGACCTGTTCATGCGGCGCGGCGGCAACCGCAAATATGACGACGATACGCAGAACATGCTGCTGGCCATCCTGGACGGCGTGCGAACCAAATCCGACGCTGAAATCATCTGGATCGTGGCGTCCAATTTCAATTCAGCCAACCTGCAGATGGACGAGGCCATGCTGCGCCGCTTCCAGATGAAGGTCGACTTCCGCATGCCCAACCAGCAGGAGCGCCTGGCCATCACCGGCCACTACCTGCGCCAGCGCGCCGACAAGGTGCTGCCGGACCTGGACCTGCGGCATTTTGTGGAGCTCACGGAGGGCTGCAGCCCTGCGGACCTCGAAACCATGGTCAACCAGGCCGGCATCCTCGCGGTGCAGTCGGGCCAGATGATAGGTGCGCACACCCTGATGC
>NZ_JBFUBD010000129.1:0-7695 GCF_056405935.1 Polaromonas sp. P1_E3 | reverse complement strand
GAGCCTGGTGGTATGGGCGATTCGCGAAGGCCGCCAGGCCGCTCGTGCTGTCGACGAATTCCTGATGGGCTACAGCGACCTCCCTCGCTAAGCGCCGCGCCCGGCCTCCGCAAATCGCCCCGAGGGGCGGTTGAGTAAACCCCAAGCTTGCGCTTGGGGTGCGCGTGGGCCGCCAGGCCGCTCGTGCTGTCGACGAATTCCTGATGGGCTACAGCGATCTCCCTCGCTAGGCGCCGCGCCCCGGCCTCCGCAAATCGCCCCAAAAGGGCGGTAGGAGGTGGTCAAGGGGCCCAAGTTGGTGCTTGCTTGCGTGAAATGGTGTCGAACCTCCGGGGAATCATCCAATTGGCGTGACAGTCCGTTGCGCTTTGCGGACACCTGCCCCGTTGGTAAATAACACCGCAAAACCGGAACGCTATCAAAAAAATAGCTGTTTGCGCCGGGTGGCTGCGGCTTGCGGCCACTATCTGCACGGAAAGGCCGCGACTTTTATCGGCCACCCGCGCTGCTTTAGGCCGCACAGCCCAAGGTTTTTGGTCTCCAGCCGGGGGAGGTATAAGGGCAAACCCCGTATCATTCGGTATTACTTATCCACGCCGACGCCCCGTTGGCCTGTCTTTTCCCTTCCAATGCCCGACATTTCCGCTTCATCACTGGTTGAGTTCAAGGATGTGACGTTTTCCTATCCCGGCTCCGCCGGTGATCGCGTCATCCTGAACAAGGTCACGCTGTCCGTGCCGCGCGGCAAGGTCACGGCGCTGATGGGCGCTTCGGGAGGCGGAAAGACGACCGTCCTGCGCCTCATTGGCGGACAGCAAAAGGCCGTCAGTGGCACTGTGCTGTTTGACGGCAAGGACGTTGGAAAACTGACCCAGCCGGAGCTCTACGCCGCGCGCCGGCGCATGGGTATGCTGTTCCAGTTCGGCGCGCTGTTTACCGACCTGAGTGTTTTCGACAACGTGGCGTTTCCTTTGCGCGAGCACACCGGGCTGAGTGAGGCGCTGGTCCGCGACATCGTGCTGATGAAACTCAATGCGGTCGGCCTGCGCGGCGCGCGCGACCTGATGCCCAGCGAAATTTCGGGCGGCATGGCCCGCCGGGTCGCGCTGGCGCGGGCCATCGTGCTGGACCCTGAGCTCATCATGTATGACGAGCCTTTCTCCGGCCTCGATCCGATCTCGCTTGGCACCGCCGCGCAGCTCATACGCCAGCTCAACGACACGCTGGGCATTACCAGCGTCATCGTTTCGCACGATCTTGAAGAAACCTTCCGCATCGCCGACAAGGTCATCATTCTGGCCAATGGCGGCATTGCCGCGCAAGGCACGCCTGATGAAGTGCGCCGTTCCACCGATCCACTGGTACACCAGTTCGTCAACGCGGAAAGCGAAGGCCCCGTGAAATTCCATTACCCGGGACCGGGTGTGGAGGCCGATTTTGGCCCCTCTGCGCCGCAAAAAGGGGGCCACGCATGAGCCGTTACAGCCCCGCCACATTCATCTCCGGCCTGGGTTTTGCCGTGCGCACCCAGCTGGCCGAGCTTGGCTACGCCGCGCGGCTGATGTCGCGGCTGGTGGCCTTGACAGGCCCCGCCCTGGCCCGTTTTGGCCTGGTGCGCGACCAGATCTTCTTTTTGGGCAATTACTCGCTTGCCATCATTGCCGTGTCGGGCCTTTTTGTCGGCTTTGTGCTGGGTTTGCAGGGTTATTACACGCTGCAGCGCTATKGTTCGGCAGAAGCGCTGGGCCTGCTGGTGGCTTTGAGCCTGGTGCGCGAGCTGGGACCGGTGGTCACGGCGCTGCTGTTTGCCGGCCGCGCCGGTACGGCCCTGACGGCCGAAATCGGCCTGATGAAAGCGGGCGAGCAGCTCTCGGCCATGGAAATGATGGCGGTAGACCCTGTGCGGCGCATCCTGGCACCGCGCTTTTGGGGCGGCATTATCGCCWTGCCGCTGCTGGCCGCCGTGTTCAGCGCCGTGGGCATCATCGGCGGCTGGCTGGTGGGCGTGGTCATGATCGGCATTGATGCCGGTTCCTTCTGGAGCCAGATGCAGTCCGGCGTGGATGTCTGGCGCGATGTCGGCAACGGCATCATCAAAAGCCTTGTTTTTGGCGTGACGGTTACCTTCGTGGCACTGCACCAGGGTTTTGAGGCGCAGCCGACGCCTGAGGGCGTCTCACGCGCGACCACCCGGACGGTGGTGGTGGCCTCGCTCGCCGTGCTGGGGCTGGATTTCCTGTTGACCGCCTCGATGTTCAGCCTTTAAGACCATCTTCATACCTTTTTAATTTGCCCATGAGAAAATCCTGCTTCCCAGTGTTTGCCTTGGGTAAACCCCGCAAGGACAAAACAGCCCGGAATGGCGGAAAAGCCGGCCCAGGCCACTGAAAGAAAACGATGCAACGTTCCAAAAATGATCTGTGGGTCGGTTTGTTTGTACTGATCGGCGGCGCCGCCATTCTGTTTCTGGCGCTCAAGTCCGCAAACCTGCTCAGCCTGAATTTCGATACCTCTTACAAGGTGACAGCGAAGTTCGACAACATTGGCGGCCTCAAGCCGCGTGCCGCGGTCAAGAGCGCCGGTGTGGTGGTTGGCCGGGTTGAAAGTATCACCTTCGACGACAAGTCCTACCAGGCCAGCGTGAATCTGGCCATGGAAAGCCGTTATGTGTTCCCCAAGGACAGTTCGCTGAAGATATTGACCAGCGGATTGCTGGGCGAGCAGTACATCGGCGTAGAGGCCGGCGGGGACGAGAAAAATCTTGCCGCGGGAGACGTGATCAAAAACACCCAGTCCGCCGTGGTGCTTGAAAACCTGATCAGCCAGTTTTTGTACAGCAAGGCGGCAGACAGCAGTTCCGGATCAGGGTCTGCGCCGCCAGCAGGGACGCCAGAAAAAAAATGACAACAGAAACAACGATGATGAAAAAATCCGCCGGCTGGGGTGCGGCCGTGCTTGCACTGGCACTTCTCCAGGGCTGTGCAAGCGGCCCCAACGCCAATCCGTCGGATCCGCTGGAGCCGTTCAACCGGACCATGTTCAACTTCAACGACAACGTGGACCGCRCCATCGTCAAGCCCGTAGCAACGGTGTACCGTGACGTTACACCCGCGCCTGTGYGCACCGGCGTCACCAACTTCTTCGGCAACATTTCCGATGTGTGGTCCACCGTCAACAACCTGCTCCAGGGTAAAGGCCAGGCTTCCATCGAGAGTCTTTTCCGCGTTACGACCAACACCATCTGGGGCGTGGGCGGCATTTTTGACGTTGCCAGCGATCTGAAGATTCCCAAGCACACAGAAGACTTTGGACAGACGATGGGCGTGTGGGGTGTGGGCTCGGGCCCTTACCTGGTACTGCCTTTGCTGGGCCCTTCTTCTGCACGTGATTCGGTAGGCTCGCTGGTCGACTACCAGGGCGATCTGGTGAGCCGGATCGACAATGTTCCCGCCCGTAACTCCCTGACAACCCTGCGCCTGGTAAACGCCAGGGCCAACCTGCTTGGGGCCGGTGATGTCCTGGACCAGGCGGCGCTCGACAAATACAGCTTCACCCGCGAAATCTACCTCCAGCGCCGCCGTAGCCTGATAGGCCGGCCTTCGACGGAAAAAGAAGAGCGCTACGACCTGCCGGAAGATGCTTCTGCCAGCCCCTCAGCTCCGGTAGCGCCGTCAGCCGCCAAATAGCGCTCTGCCGGGTTTCAACAGGGGTTAAACGCAAAAAAGCGGTTGATTGCAAACAATATTTACAAGACTGCCGTAAAACTTCATCCACAGCCCGGAAACCATCCCGCAGAATAATCATCGAACCATCGGTTGCAGCAGTGACACAGAAAATGTCGCAAATCCTTGCAACCGCATGCTTTGTCAGAGAAGGAAAATCATGAAACGTAGAACACTTGGCCATTTATTCACCGCAGCCCTCAGCCTGGCCTTGATCGGAGCCGCGCCTTTCGTTCGTGCGGCGGATGAGGCACCCGATGCCCTGATCAAGCGCGTATCAGCCGAGGTCCTGGACAACATCAAGACAGACAAGGCCGTAAAAGCCGGCGACCTTACCAAGGTGCTTGCGCTTGTCGACAGCAAGATCATGCCCAACGTGAACTTCACGCGCATGACGGCTTCAGCCGTGGGCCGTAATTGGCGCCAGGCTACGCCTGAGCAGCAAAAGAAGCTCCAGGAAGAGTTCAAGATCCTGCTGATCCGTACCTACTCAGGCGCGCTGGCGCAGGTCAGCGACCAGAGCGTCAATGTCAAGCCTTTGCGTGCAGCACCGGAAGATACGGAAGTCGTCGTGCGCACGGAAGTTCTGGGCCGGGGCGACCCCGTCCAGCTGGACTACCGCATGGAAAAAACCCCGACCGGCTGGAAGATTTATGACCTCAATGTGCTGGGCGTCTGGCTGGTGGAAACTTACCGCACCCAGTTCGCCCAGGAAATCAGCGCCAAGGGCGTTGATGGCCTGATTGCTTCGCTGGTCCAGCGCAACCAGTCCAATACCGGCACAGCCGCCAAGAAGTCCTGAGCGACTGCTGATGTTGACGCTACCCCGCGCCCTGACCCATGCTGAAGCTGCCAGTTTTTCTCGCGGCGTGAAGCAGGCTGTTCTGTCGGAGCCGGCCGGAGTGGTGGTGGATGCCAGCGCGCTCAGTGAGTTTGACTCTTCCGCGCTGGCCATTCTGCTCGAATGCCGGCGCGAGGCCCTGGCCGCGGGCAAGGGTTTCATGGTGGCTGGCTTGCCCGCCCGCTTGCGCCAACTGGCGGGCCTTTATGGCGTGGCGGAGCTGGTGCCTGCCGCGGCCTGAGCTTCATTGCGTCAGCCGGCCCGGGGCGGCGCTGGCAGGGCATTACGGTCGCTGCCGGGATAAAACGGCGCCAGCCCTTAAAATGACGGGCTAATGCCAGCGATCTCATTTCAGTCCGTCTCCAAAACCTATTCCTCCGCACGAAGTCAATCCGGTCCCGTTGTCCGGGCGCTTGACGATGTCAGTTTTGACATCCGGCAGGGAGAGTTTTTTGGGCTGCTTGGTCCCAACGGCGCCGGCAAAACCTCCCTCATCAGCATACTCGCCGGCCTTTCGCGCGCCAGCAGCGGCCGGGTTCTGGTGCATGGCAGCGACGTGCTCACCGACTATGCCAATGCAAGGCGAAAGCTCGGCGTCGTACCCCAGGAACTGGTGTTCGACCCATTTTTCTCCGTTCGCGAGGCCTTGCGTATCCAGTCGGGCTACTTCGGCATCAAGCGCAACGACGACTGGATCGACGAACTCCTCGTCAGCCTTGGCCTGGCGGACAAAGCCAATGCCAATATGCGCCAGCTCTCCGGCGGCATGAAGCGCCGCGTACTGGTGGCGCAGGCGCTGGTGCACAAGCCGCAGGTCATCGTGCTGGACGAACCCACTGCGGGCGTTGACGTGGAACTGCGCCAGACGCTGTGGCAGTTCATCGCCAAACTCAACAAGCAGGGCAGCACGGTGCTGCTGACCACACATTACCTCGAAGAAGCCGAGGCCCTGTGCAGCCGCATCGCCATGCTCAAGCAGGGGCGGGTGGTGGCATTGGCCCAAACTTCCGAGCTGCTCAAGGCGGCATCTTCCAATGTGCTGCGCTTCAAGATCGACAGCGAGTTGCCCGCGCAACTGGCCGTGCAGGCCCGCATCACCGGCCGCATCGTGCAGTTTCCGGCGCACAACGCCCATGAAATCGAACAATACCTCGCGGCCATCCGCGAGGCGGGTCTGGTCGCGGAAGACGTTGAAATCCGCAAGGCCGACCTGGAAGATGTCTTCCTGGATGTGATGAACAAGAAACCAGCCATTGAGGCTCCGGCTGTGACCGTGGACCTCGCGAAAGTAGCAACATGACGGGTTGGCAAACACTGCTCTATAAGGAAACCCTGCGCTTCTGGAAGGTCGGCTTCCAGACCGTGGGCGCGCCGGTGCTGACCGCCGTGCTCTACATGCTGATCTTCGGCCATGTGCTGCAGGACCAGGTCAAGGTTTACGACCAGGTCAGCTACACCGCCTTCCTGGTGCCTGGCCTGGTGATGATGAGCGTGCTGCAAAACGCCTTTGCCAACAGTTCGTCCTCGCTGATCCAGAGCAAGATCATGGGCAGCCTGGTGTTTGTGCTGCTGACGCCGCTGTCGCACTGGCACTGGTTCTTTGCGTACGTAGGCTCGTCGGTGGCGCGTGGCTTGCTGGTAGGCACGGGCGTGTTTGCCGTCACCGTGTTTTTTGGCCAGCCTGCTTTTGTGGCGCCGCTGTGGATTGTGCTGTTTGCGGTGCTGGGCGCCGCCATGCTGGGTGCGCTGGGCGTGATTGCCGGCCTTTGGTCCGAAAAGTTCGACCAGATGGCGGCCTTCCAGAATTTCGTCATCATGCCGATGACGTTTTTGAGCGGCGTGTTCTATTCGATTCACTCGCTGCCGCCGTTCTGGCAAAAGGTCAGCCACCTGAATCCGTTTTTCTACATGATCGACGGCTTCCGCTACGGATTTTTCGGCGTCAGCGACGTCTCGCCCTGGTTGAGCCTGGGCATCGTGGCCACCGCATTGCTGGTCGTGAGCGGCGTTGCCGTCAACATGCTGCGCACGGGCTACAAAATCAGACACTGACTGAAACTAAAACATATGACCAGCGAAGAACTCCAAGCCATCATTGCCGCGGGCCTGCCGTGCGAACACATCGAATTGTCGGGCGACGGCCGGCATTGGTACGCCACAATTGTCTCCAGCGCCTTTGAAGGCCAGCGCCTTATTCAACGCCACCAGAAGGTCTATGCCACGCTGGGCGGGCGCATGCAGACCGACGAGGTACATGCACTGTCGATGAAGACGTATACGCCCACCGAATGGGCCAACAACAACACGCAATAAGAACATGGACAAATTACTCATCAGGGGCGGAAAATCACTCGCCGGCACGGTCGAAATTTCGGGCGCCAAGAACGCCGCGCTTCCCGAGCTTTGTGCCGCGCTGCTGACGGCCGATACGGTCACGCTGCAGAATGTGCCGCGCTTGCAGGACGTCGCCACCATGCTCAAGCTGKTGCGCAACATGGGTGTGCAGGCCGAACGCAGCCAGGACGTGCCAAGCACCGTGGTGCTTAATGCCGGCGGCCTGAGTTCACCGGAAGCCCCTTATGAGCTTGTCAAGACCATGYGTGCTTCCGTGCTGGCCCTCGGCCCGCTGCTGGCGCGCTTTGGTGAGGCGACCGTGTCATTGCCCGGCGGCTGCGCCATTGGTTCGCGTCCGGTTGACCAGCACATCAAGGGCATGCAGGCCATGGGCGCTGAAATCGCCGTGGAGCACGGCTACATGATCGCCAAGCTGCCGGCTGGCCCGAATGGGAAGCGTGGGCGGCTCAAGGGCACCAGCATCACCACCGACATGGTGACGGTGACCGGCACTGAAAACTTCCTGATGGCGGCCAGCCTGGCGGAAGGCGAAACCATCCTGGAGAACGCCGCGCAGGAACCCGAGATTGGCGACCTGGCCGAAATGCTCATCAAGATGGGCGCAAGGATTGAAGGCCATGGCACACGCCGCATCCGCATCCAGGGTGTCGAGCGGCTGCACGGGTGCACCCACCAGGTGGTCGCTGACCGCATTGAAACCGGCACCTTTTTGTGCGCGGTGGCGGCTGCAGGCGGTGACGTGGTGTTGAAGCACGGCCGCGCCGATCACCTCGACGC
>NZ_JBFUBD010000128.1:0-7716 GCF_056405935.1 Polaromonas sp. P1_E3 | reverse complement strand
CGACAAAAGCCCGGCCTGTGGGAGAGCGCAGCAGATTAAGGATGCCCAGCGTGGCGGCGACGGTGATGATGAGGCAGAGKAAATAAAACGACTCGCCGCTGGCCAGCTTCCAGCCGAACATGTCGGGCACCTTGATGTGGATGCCGGCATTGCCGCCGGTAACGCTTTCCCAGCGCGCAAACACCTCTTCAACAATGAAGCCGAAGGACAGCGTGGCCATACCCAGGTAAATGCCCTTCACGCGCAGCGCGGGCAGGCCCACGACCAGGCCCACGGCGGCTGACAGCCCGGCAGCGCATAACAAGGCGACGGGAAAGGGCAGGCCTGCATTGGTCATCACCGCCTGCGTGTAAGCGCCGACGCCCAGAAAGGCTGCGTGCCCCAAAGAGAAGAGGCCGGTGAAGCCCGCCAGCAACATCAGGCCCAGCCCGGCGATGGCATAGATCATCACGAAGGTGAGTTGTGCCAGCCAGTACTCTGGAAACAGCCAGGGCGCGGCGAGCAGCAGCAACATCAGCGCGCCGTACCAGAACACATGGCCGGCATGCTTGGCCAGTTTGATGTCTTGCCCGTAATCGGTCTTGAAAATAAAACGCACTAGAAAGCCCCCCCCCGAAGCGCCTTCGGCGCCACCAGCAGCCGCTCAAAAGATAGGGAGTCATCCAGCACGCACCGTGGAACCGGCTTTGCCGGGCCACTGGTGTGGTCCCCCCTTTCAAGGGGGGAAGACGCGAAGCGGCGCAGGGGGGTCATACTTTCTTCCTCAGCTTCTCGCCGAACAGGCCGCTGGGCTTGACCATCAGCATGATGAGCACCACCACATAGGCGGCGATGTCCTTGAAGCCGTCGGGCAAATAGAAGCCCGAGAACGATTCGACCAGGCCAATGACAAGGCCGCCCACAATCGCGCCGGGCAGGCTGCCGAAGCCGCCCACGACTGCGGCCGGGAAAGCCTTGAGCCCGATAAAACCCATGTTGGCATGCACAAAGGTGATAGGCGCGAGCAAGAGCCCGGCAATCGCTGCGACGGCCGAGGCCAGCGCCCACACGAGGCCGTTAAGGCGTTTCACGGGGATGCCCATGTAGTACGCGGCCAGCTGGTTTTGTGAAGACGCCTGCATGGCGATGCCCAGCTTGCTGTACTTGAACATCGCAAACAGGATGAGGCACAGCACCGCGGTGGTGACGATGATGGCGACCTGCTCGACGTTGATGACCAGCGTGCCCAGGCTCCATATCTGGTCTTTGTAAGGCACGGGCAGCACATAGGTTTCGGTGCCTATGCCGGGGATCATGGTGATGAGGCCGCGCGCCGTGTAGCCCACGCCGATGGTGAGCATGACGATGGAGAACGCGGGCTGGCCGAGGATGGGGCGTATCACGAGGCGCTCCAGCACCATGCCAAAGAGCGCCATGCCGGCAATCGCGCTGATCACTGCCAGCCAGAAGGGAAACCCCAGCAAGGTCATGCAGGCCAGGCCGCCGAACGCGCCCAGCATCATCAGTTCGCCCTGCGCGAAGCTGACCGTTTCGGTGGCCTTGTAGATGAGTACAAAGCCCAGCGCGATCAGCCCATAGATGCAGCCTTGAGCAATGCCGCTGATGAGCAGCTGCAGGAATTGCAAATCGCGTCTCCTTGAGTGAGACTTGGTTATAGCTGTCGCCTATTGGTCTGTCGCTAGGGGTTGTTCCGAATACGTGTCGCCTAGGCGATCAAGCGTAATTACCTACATGCAAGGAAATGTTCGGATAGGCGCGGGCCTGGGTTTTTACGGTGACGCGTGGGTGCCTGTGGCCGCGAGCATTGAGCGCGGCGGCGTGCACTACATCGCAAGTGACCACTTGGCGGAGTTAACGCTGGCCATCTTGCAGAAAGACCGGCAGCGCTACCCTGCACTGGGCTATGCACGCGATGTGGTCCCCATGCTGATGAAGCTGTGGCCGTTGATGCAGACGCGCGGTGTGAAGTTCATCTGCAACGCGGGCGGGCTCAATCCTGCGGGCGCCGGCGCTGCCTTGCGCACTGCGTTTGCGGCCAAGGGATGGAAGGCGCGCATCGCGGTGGTCACGGGTGATGAAGTTTTGCCGCAGCTCGAAGCGCTCGCACCGCCGCACATGTTCAACGGCCAAGGCTTTGAGTCCGTGCGCGAGCGCATGGTGTTTGCCAATGCCTATCTGGGCGCGCGGCCCATCGTGTCGGCGTTGCATCAAGGCGCCGACATCGTGATCACCGGGCGCGTGGCCGATGCGGCGCTGTGCCTGGCGCCGCTGGTGCATGAATTCAACTGGAGGCTGGAGGACGCGGAGAACCAGGCCGACCTCGACAAGCTGGCGCAGGGGCTGGCAGTCGGGCACTTGCTCGAATGTTCGGGCCAGGGCAGCGGCGGCAACTTCGGCAGTCAGTCGGCCTGGAAAGCCATTCCCGATCTCGCCCACATCGGCTATCCGATTGCCGAAGTCAGCGAAGACGGCACGGCGCTGATCACCAAGGCCCCGGGGACGGGCGGCCGCGTCAACTTCGATACGGTGCGCCAGCAGCTGCTGTATGAAGTGCACGACCCGGGGCGTTATGCCTCACCCGATGTGGTGATGGATTTATCGGCGGTGCGGCTCGAAGACCTCGGCCACGACATGGTGCGCATGACGGGCGTGCGCGGCCACACGCGGCCCGCGCAGCTCAAGGTGGTGGGCGGGTTTCGCGACGGCTACAAGGCTGAGGTCACCTGGGGCTTTAGCTGGCCCGATGCCCACGACAAGGCACTGGCAGCCGTTGAGATGGTGAAAGCACAGCTGGCGGACAAACGGATGGCGCATGACGAACTCTTTGTCGAATTCCCGGGGCTCAACTCGGCACATGGCCCACTGGCGCCGTTGCCTGCGCCTGCGGTGCTGGCGGAGCTCAACGAGGTCTGGGTTCGCATGGCGATCAGGACGCAGGACAAGGCGGTCGCTGAAGGTTTTGGCCGGCTGTTCCCGTGGATGGCGTTGAGCGGACCGGCTTACACCTGTGGATTTCACGGCCTGAACAGCAGCAGTGAATTGCTGGGCATCTGGCCTGCGCTGATGGACCGGCAGGCGGTTGAGGCGGCGGTGCGTGTGGAGGTGTTGCCGTCATGAGGGTGCAATTGGTGAAGCTCGCGCACGCACGCAGCGGCGACAAGGCCGACTGGGTGGATTTTGGACTCTTTGCCTGGAACGAAGCAGGCTACCGGATCATGGAGCGCGAGGTGACGGCCGAACGCGTGCAGGCGCACTTCGCGCCCTGGCTGGCGGGCCAGGTCAACTGCTGGCGCCTACCGAATATCCTGGCGCTGAAGCTGGTGCTGCAAGGCGCGCTGCAAGGTGGTGGCGCGCGCAATCTGCGCATGGACAACCTGGGCAAGGCCATGGCGGCTGCGCTGCTACGCATGGAGATCGAGGTCAGTGAGGCGGAGCTGGAAGAAGCCCAGGCCGCGCCTCGCGTGGGCTGGTGGGGTGCCTGACGCGGACTGCGCAAAAAAATAAGAGAAAGACCCTGCAGTCCTTTATTGGCAAGCGCAAGCAGCTATCAAATCAATAGCGTTGAAGCGACGGGGAAGGGGCGCTGCCTGGGATTGTCAGTCCTTGGGAATCTTGCGGGGCTTGCCGAAATCGTCAATGGCCACGTAAGTCAGGCTGGCTTCGGTGACCTTGATGTAGCGGCCCTGGGCGCGAAAGCGCTCGGCGTAGACCTCAACCTGGACCGTGATGGACGTGGTGCCGATGCGCGTGACGCAGGAGAAGAACGACAGGATGTCGCCGACCCGCACGGGCTGCTTGAAAATGAACTGGTTGACGGCGACGGTTGCCATGCGCCCGTCGACGTGACGGGCCGGCACCACCGAGCCGGCCAGGTCGACCTGTGCCATGACCCAGCCGCCGAAGATGTCGCCATTGGCATTGCAGTCGGCCGGCATGGGGATGACCTTGAGCACCAGCTCCTTGTCGGTGGGCAACTGGACGTTCAGGGCGTCTTCGGCGTGAATGTCCGTATGGGTGCTTGATTCGATAGACATAGGCACAATCTGAAAAAGTTATTACAACAACTCTCACGATTGTCCCCTATGCGCTCCCGAGCCTCCGCTGCCGATTCTTCCCTGGCCGTTCCCGTCGCCGCACCGGCGCCCGGCGCAGGCACGGCGCCGGTGTCTTCGCGCTCCGACTTTGACACCCTCAAACGCCTGTTCCCCTACCTGTGGGACTACAAATGGCGGGTGCTGGCGGCCCTGAGTTTCATGGTGGGCGCCAAGCTGGCGAATGTGGGCGTGCCGCTGCTGCTCAAGAACCTGGTTGACACCATGAGCTTCAAGCCGGGTGATGTTCAGGCCGTGCTGGTGGTGCCGGTGGCGCTGCTGCTGGCCTACGGCCTGCTGCGCCTGTCGACCACGCTCTTCACCGAGTTGCGGGAGCTGGTGTTTGCCAAAGCCACCGAAGGCGCGGCGCGGCGTATTTCCCTGGAGGTGTTCAGGCACCTGCATGCGCTCAGCCTGCGCTTTCACCTGGAGCGGCAAACCGGCGGCATGACGCGCGATATTGAGCGCGGCACGCGCGGTGTGCATTCGCTGATCTCGTATTCGCTTTACAGCATCATCCCAACGCTGATCGAAGTGACCCTGGTGCTCACGTTGCTGGCGGTGAAGTTCGATGTCTGGTTTGCCGGCATCACCGGGATCGCGCTGGTGTTCTACATCTTCTTCACTGTGACCGTGACCGAATGGCGCACGCAGTTCCGTAAGACCATGAACGAACTCGATTCGTCAGCCCACAGCCGCGCCATCGACTCGCTGCTCAACTACGAAACCGTCAAGTACTTCAACAACGAAGAGTTTGAAGCTGCACGCTACGACGAAAACCTGCAGCGCTACCGGCGTGCCGCCATCAAGAGCCAGAACACGCTGAGCCTGCTCAACACCGGGCAGCAGCTCATCATCGCCATCGGGCTGGTGGCCATGCTCTGGCGCGCGACCCAGGGTGTGGTGGACGGCCGCATGACGCTGGGTGACCTGGTGATGGTCAATGCCTTCATGATCCAGCTTTACATTCCGCTGGGTTTCCTGGGCGTGATCTACCGCGAGATCAAGCAAAGCCTGACCGACCTGGACAAGATGTTTGTGCTGATGGAGCGCGAACGGGAAATCGCCGATGTGGCGGGTGCCCAGCCGATTGTCATAGACAGCACGCCGGCGGTGCGCTTTGAGAACGTGAACTTTGCCTACGACCCGGCGCGGCCCATCCTGCACAACGTGAGCTTTGAAATACCGCCCGGCAAAACCGTCGCGGTGGTGGGTTCCTCGGGCGCCGGCAAGTCCACGCTGGCGCGCCTGCTCTACCGGTTTTACGATGTCCAGCAGGGCCGCATCACCATCGCCGGGCAGGATATCAAACAGGTCACGCAGTCCAGCGTGCGCCAGGCCATCGGCATCGTGCCGCAGGACACGGTGCTGTTCAATGACACGGTGGAATACAACATTGCTTACGGCAAGCCGGGCGCCAGCCATGTCGAGGTCGAGGAAGCGGCGCGTGCGGCGCGCATCCATGGGTTTATTGCCTCGACGCCGCTGGGCTACCAGACCATGGTGGGTGAACGCGGCCTGAAGCTGTCGGGCGGCGAGAAGCAACGGGTAGCCATCGCCCGCACCCTGCTGAAAAACCCACCAGTGGTGATTTTTGACGAAGCCACTTCGGCGCTGGATTCGGCCAATGAGCGCGCCATCCAGGCCGAGCTGCGCACTGCCGCGCAAAACAAGACCACGCTGGTGATTGCGCACCGGCTGTCCACCGTGGTGGATGCGCATGAGATCCTGGTGATGGACGGCGGGCGCATTGTGGAGCGGGGCACGCATGCGCAGTTGCTGGCCATGGAGGGTGCGTATGCACGCATGTGGGCGCTGCAGCAGAGTTCGGCGGAAGCTTGAGATTCAGGTGAAATCCAGCGTTTAACCATAACTGACGAGCGCGGGCAGCTATAAAATTAGTAGCAATCTGATGCGGCCACGGTGGGCTGGAATTTCCTGTTTCCCCGTAGCCATGGGATTCCCCGTAGGTAGAAAGACTGCCTGAGCTCGCATAATTGGCCCATGGAAACCAAATGGCTGGAAGATTTCGTGAGCCTGGCTGAAACCCGCAGTTTCAGCCGCTCCGCCCAATTGCGTCATGTCACCCAGCCCGCGTTTTCACGGCGTATCCAGGCGCTGGAAGCCTGGGCGGGGACCGACCTGGTGGATCGCAGCTCCTATCCGACGCGGCTCACCCCCGCCGGAGAAACCCTGTACAGCCAGTCGCTGGAGATGCTGCAGGGCCTGCAATCGACGCGCGCCATGCTGCGCGGCCACACCTCGGCCGGGCAGGACGTCATCGAGTTTGCGGTGCCGCACACACTGGCGTTTACCTTCTTTCCCGCCTGGGTCAGCAGCCTGCGCGAGAAGTTCGGCCCCATCAAAAGCCGGCTGATTGCCCTCAATGTGCACGACGCGGTGTTGCGCCTTGTCGAAGGCAGCTGCGACCTGCTGATCGCCTATCACCATGATTCCCAGCCTTTCCAGCTGGACCCGGACCGCTACGAGATGGTGTCGCTGGGCCAGGAAGTGCTGGCGCCCTTTGTGCGCGCCAATTCCGCGGGGGAGCCAGAGTTCAGCCTGCCGGGCCGCGCCGGCCAGCCGCTGCCTTATCTGGGCTATGCGCCCGGCGCCTACCTGGGCCGCATGGTCGACATGATCCTCAAGCAATCCAGCACGGCCATCCACCTGGACCGGGTGTACGAAACCGACATGGCCGAAGGCCTCAAGGCCATGGCGCTGGAGGGCCATGGCATTGCGTTTTTACCGCTCAGTGCCGTCAAAAAGGAACTGCGGGCCAAAAAACTGGTCAGTGCCGGCGGCAACCTGGAGATGACCATGGATGTGCGCGTTTACCGGGAGCGGCCCACCTCCAAAGAGTCCGCGAAAACCCATGCGCAGGCCCTGTGGACTTACCTGCAGGCCCAGACGGGCGCGAAGGAAAAGGCGGGCGGCCGCAGCGCCGGGACACCGGTATCGCGCTAGCCGACCGGCGGTCGCTGAAGCTGGCTGGCCTTGCGGGCAAATGCTGGCATCAGGCTGACGACTAGTAGTAACCCTAAGTGGTTATAAGAAAAATGCATGGAAGATCGTCGAAACAGCATTGGTGTTTTGACACCCCCAAATTTACAGTTCGTGACGTTCAAATTTTGGTGCCTGCCCGTGCTTGTTGATTCATTTGTTGTCTGCGTTGCCTCCCTTGCCACCCTCAGTGCGGCATCGATCCGCGCCAGGCACCGCGCCATTCGGGTGATCGCCCAGCCTGTGCGGTCACGCGTGTYGGCGGCCTGATGGCCCGCTGGCACAAAGACTGCTTACATCTGCCGTATAGTTCCGGACTTTTAATGCGTGCACCATTTGGAAAACCCCAGAATTTGCTGTCAATGCTGCGGGTTTGCAAAACCATCAACCCTTCACGCCGTTCGTTTTCCTCCATTTTTAGAGGCCGGGTAAACCTAGGCATGCCCCAGGAACCAACTCTCTAGAATAGTTCGCTAATCGTTTCATTCATTACAGGAGATTCCATGAAACTCAAGCTAGTCGCTCTGTCTGTTGCACTGCTCGCCACCGGTGGCGCGTTTGCCGACACCCTTTCCAAAGTCAAGGCTTCAGGCGTTGTGACCATGGGCGTGCGTGACTCCTC
>NZ_JBFUBD010000127.1:0-7741 GCF_056405935.1 Polaromonas sp. P1_E3 | reverse complement strand
CACCAGGGCCGGGCACTGGATCGCACCGTTGCTGGCTCGGAAGTCGATGCGGGAAACCGCTTCGCAACTGGCCGCATAGGCAGCGGCATCGGTGATTTCGAGCACGCGACGCAGCGCCGCTACCTTGCTTGCGCCACCGCCCGCCTCGTCGGTCCTGAACTCCGGCGTAAACCACCGCTGCATCGCACCATCCGATATCGCCGCCACGCCCCTGGTCAGCACCGTATCGACACGCGCCTGCCACATGGTTCGCGCCGCGTCGTCGTAAAACATGGCGGCATTGGCAACGACGATGCTTTTGAGCAGCTGCGGATACCGCGCCGCCAGCGCCTGCGCCGTCATGCCGCCCATGCTGAGCCCGACAAAATGCACCGGAGCGCCACCTTGCTCCTTGATAAGGCCCGCCACATCGTCGGCCAGCAAGTCGAGTGTGTAAGGGCCCGGCACCGCTTCCGATTGGCCGTGGCCGCGGTGGTCATGGCGCAGCACGGTGTAGCGTTTTTTCAGGAGAGCGGCAACGCCATCCCACATGGTGAGGTCGCAGCCCAGTGCATGGCTGAGCACCACGACAGGTCCCTGGCCTTCAGTGATCGAGTGCAGATAAGGTTTTTTCATGCGATTTTTCAATGGCGTAAAGGATTGGAGTCGCAACTGCACGCCTTAATCGGCGAGCAGGCCTTTCTCGCGCAGGATGTCACCTGCCACCGAGAACGCATGGTTTGCGGCAGGAACCCCGCAGTAGATGGCAGCCTGCAGAATCACTTCCTTGATATCGTCCGGCGTGAGCCTGGATTCCGGCGGTCCGTCGAGTGCGGCGCGGACATGCATGGCAAATTCCTCATACGCCTTCAGCGCAATCATGGTCGACAGCACCATCAGGCGGCGCGTCTTGTCACCGAACGCCGGCCGGCCCCAGACCTCATTCCACGCGTAACGCGTGATCAAGTCCTGGAACTCGCCGTTGAAGGCATTGCTTTTGGCGATGGAGCGGTCAACCCAGGCATCACCGAGCACGCGCCGGCGGTTGATCATTCCCTTGTCATGGTCGTTCATGGTTTACCTTTTGCGGTCTTTGTGCGATGGCTGTCAGTGTGCGTTTTCCCCAGCATTGCTTCAACGGCCTCGGCCTGCGCACGCGCCAGCACCGACGCGTGCCGCGCCAGCGACGGGCTAAACCATTCATCGGCGGCGTCGGCGGGCAGCACGGAACGCAGCGCCTCCAGGTTGGCGCTCATGCGCTGGGTATCCACCTGCAAGCCCGGCAGGGCCTGGGCCATAGCGCGAACGGACCCGTGCGCCGACATTAGCAGTCCCGGCCATTCGGCCAGCTCGGCCTGCCAGCTCCCCAAGGCGCGCTCATGCTCCTGCGCCATGGTGGCCAGCAAGGCGGCCACGCGTTGCGGCGCACGCTGCGCTGCAGCCAAGGCCACCATGCAGGCGACCGGATTGCGCTTGTGTGGCATGGCGGACGAACCGCCACGCCCGGGTTCGGCCGGCTCCGCCAGTTCGCCCACCTCGTACTGGCCCATCAAGGAGATGTCCCTGGCGATCTTCCCGAGGCTGCCGACCAGCAGGCCCAGCTCGCAGCCCAGCGCCACCCACTCGTCGCGCTGGGTGTGCCAGGCAAACGCGGAAGGTTTGAGCTTCAGGTCGGCCGCCATATGGGCCATGATTTGCGGGCCCTTGCCGTTCATCTGCGCCAGTGTTCCCACGGCGCCGCCCAACTGCACGGCCAGCGCATTGTGGCCGGCCACCTGCAGGCGCTGCAGGCTGCGCGCCAGCGGCGCGGCCCAACCCGCGCATTTGAAACCAAAGCTGGTGACGGATGCCGGCTGCATCAGCGTGCGGGCCAATACAGGGTCAGCGGCGTGGCGACGTGCCAACACGAGCAACGCGGCCACCGTTTTACGGATGTCGGCTTCAATCAGGTCCAGCGCATTACGGGTCACCAGCGACAGCGCGGTATCGATCACGTCCTGGGAGGTCGAGCCGAAATGGACAAAGCCTGCAGCCTCCTTGTTGAAGAGGCCCACGGTTTCCCTCAGGGCCTTGACCAGTGGAATGGCGATGCTGCCGGCGCGCCCGCTTTCGCGAACGATCTTGGCCACATCAAACAGCTCGACCTTGCAGGTGCCGGCGATGGATTGCGCGGCCGCTTCGGGGATCAGGCCAGCACTGGCCTGCGCTCTTGCCAGCGATGCCTCAAAGCGCAACATGGCATCCAGGAAGTTACGCTCGCTGAAGGCTTCCAGAATTTCCGGCGTGGACAAAAAACCTTCAAAAATGCTGCTCATGCCATGACTCTCAAAAAAACAATGACAGATGTTTTTCCRCCGGGCCGCCCCAAGGAAAAATGCGCCCCACGCACAGAGGAAAGGGGCAGCGCGCCGCAGGCACGAAGTGACGAGCGTGGGGGCTTCATTTCTTCAGGCGGATCTGGTTAGGCAGCGGCACAGAACGCCGCAGCACATCCTCCCCCAGCCACAAGGCCGAGCGCCAGGCCCGCTGGGCTACCGTGGGCAACGGCATTTGCTGGTAGTCATCGTTAAACACTTCAAAGCTGTAATCGCCGCGGTAGCCCAGGCCATGCAGTTTGGTGACCAGTGTGGCCAGCGCTTCGCTGTGCACGCCCTCGCCTGGAAACACACGGAAATGCCGGGCGGTGGCAATTCGTTCTTCGACCGACTTGATTTCCGTCCACATGAAGTCGGCCAGCTGCACCAGGAAAATTTTGTCCGGGTCCAGGATGTCCAGCTCCTCCAGCGAAGTCTTCGTCGCAAACATGTGAAAAGAGTCAAAACCCAAACCCAGGTTGGGCATGTCGGCTTCACAAATAATGTCCCAGGCTTGCGGGAACTCGTTGACCGTGCGGCCCCACGACAGGGCTTCGTAGGCAATCTTGATGTTCATCGGGATCGCCAGCATGGCCAGCTTGCGCAAGTCCCTGACCAAGGCCTGGGTCTCGCCCGTGGCATGCACCGAGGTGGACGAGCAGATCAGCAGCAGGCGGCAGCCCAGCGCGTGGCACATCTCCAGCATCGATTTGGCAATGTCCATCTTGTATTCGTGCAGGTGCCCGGACAGTCCCTCAAAATCCCGCAGCACCTGGAACCCGGTGACGCGCAATCCGCTGGCACGCACCGCGGCGACGGCGGCTTCCATGCCGTCGGGATGACCCACCAGGTCCTTGGCGGCCAGCATGATCTGTGTGAAACCGGCTTCGCGCACGGCCTTGAGCTTGGCCTCCAGCGGGCCTGCCAGCGAGATGGTGTCCATCCCGAAATCGTCGATATTGCCGCTGTAGTGGCTCATGCCTGGCGCCTGCTTAGCGTACGTCATGGACCAGCTCAAAACTGACACTGCCCATCCAGCTCTTGGTCAGCGCGCCGCGGTCCTCGGTGTGGACTCCGGGTGACTCGAGGAATTCGACGCCGCGCTTGCGCAACTCGCCGACAGTGGCCAGCACGTCCGCACTGCCCAGACCGACACGCTGCAGGCTTTCATCGCCTTCCACGTCGAGCACGCTGGCTTCGGGTTCGATCAGCTGGAGGTAAAAGCGCGAAGACGGCGGGCACGGGCTGCGAAGGATGCGCCCCTTGGGCAGGATGCCGAAGCGCTGTTCGTCCGGCAGGTCGGTAAACCCAAACAGCTCGCGGTAAAACTCGGCCCAGTCCTCGGTGCGGTCATTGCCAATGTATTGGACAACGCCGAAAAAATGCAGCCCCGCCACGGCAGGCGGGTGCTGGTCCACTGTAGGGATGGGGACAAAGTCCACGTCGTAGATCGAAAATTTGTCGTACCGGTCAACAAAATAGATGCGGCTCTTGCCCACGCCATGGATGGCCGGGATGTTCAGCTCCATCACCTCGACGCGTGACGGCACGGCCCAGGCGCCCCGTTCCAGCGCGCGGTGGTACGCATCCGCGGCATCGCGTACACGCAGGGCGATTGCGGCAATCACCGGCTTGTCGGTCGGCGCGGCGCCATCAGGCATGGCGGGGATATGGGCATTGACAATCACATTCATGCCGCCCTGCCGGTACAGCAGCACCTCGCGCGAGCGATGGCGGGCTACCGGCCGGAATCCCATGGTTTCCAGTACCTGGCCCAGCGCCTGCGGCTTGGAGGTGGTGTATTCAATGAACTCAATGCCGTCCAGACCCAGGGGGTTGGCAACTTCGGGAATGGCCTCCCGATCTGCGGCTGGAGCCGGTGCAAAGGTGCTCATGGTGTTGTCTCCGGTGATGGGTTGCAGCAGACTCACGAAGTTGCCATGGCGGGCGCCACGGTCGCGCCCGGCACATGGCCGCCGCCGAGGAAAAGCCGTTCGATATTAGGGTCTGCCAGCAGCTCCGCCGCCGGCTTGTGCAGCACCAGCTGGCCCGACTCGAGCGCGATGGCGTCATCGGAAATCTTCAGCGCGCTTTTGACGTTTTGCTCCACCATCAATACCGTTGTACCCTGCGCCGCCAGCTTCTGCAGCAGCTTGAACACGTCCTGCACCACCATGGGCGACAACCCGATCGAGGGTTCATCAATCAGGATGACCTTGGGGCGCAGCAGCAAGGCCCGGCCGATCTCCAGCTGCTTCTGCTCGCCACCCGAAAGCGCGGAAGCCTGGGAATGCAGGCGTTCCTTGACGCGCGGAAAAAACTCCAGCACCTCGGGAATACGCTCATGCGTGGTCCTGGTTCCCAGCGTGATGCCGCCCAGCTCCAGGTTTTGCCACACGGTAAGCTGGCCAAACAGGTTGCGCCCCTGGGGCACAAACACAATTCCTTTGGCCAGCAATTCTTTCTGGCTGGCGCCCGAAATATCTTCACCATTCAACAGGATGCGGCCCTGGCGCGGCTTGAGCAGGCCAAAGAGCGCTTTCAAAACCGTGGACTTGCCCGCGCCGTTGGGGCCCAGCAGCAGCGTGATGGAACCAGTCCTGACCTTGAACGACAGATTGTTCAGGATCATGAAATCCTTGTAACCCGCCACCACATCGTCAAATTCAATACAGATATCACTTGTCATATCAATCTCCATGAAGCACCACTCAACCTCTTTACCAGCAAGGGCGCGGAACCGGCTAAGCCGGGCCGCAGCGCTTGTCCCCCCTGAGGGGGGATTCCGGCTACACGAAGTGAGCCGAGACAGGGGGGCTCTAATTACCTAAATACGCATCCAGCACCTCTTTATTGGCCCGGATTTCCGCCGGCGTGCCAATGGCCAGCACCTTGCCTTCCACCATCACCATGATGCGGTGGCACAGGCCCATCACAAAATCCATGTTGTGCTCGATCACCACAAACGAGGCCTGGCGGCCAAATTTTGGGTTCTGGTTCAGGTCCCGGAGCAGCGACGAAATGCCGCCCACCAGGCTGGGGTTAACGCCGGCACACGGCTCATCAAGCAGCACCAGGTCCGGCTCGGCCATGAAGGCCATGGCAATGTCCACCAGTTTTTGCTGGCCGTAACTCAGGGTGCCGGCGAGCTTGTCAGCCACATGGCGGATGCGGAACTGGTCAATCAGCGCGTCGGCCTTCTCGCCCAGCCCGGAGTCGCCAGGAGCAAACATGCGGCCGAGCAGGCTGCCCTTGTGCTCTTGCGCCGCCACGATCAGGTTGTCGCGCACCGTCATCTTCCCAAACACCTGCAGGGTCTGGAAGGTGCGGCCTACACCGCGCCGGCTGAGTTCGAGCGGCGACAGGCCGGTGATGGTTTTTCCATTGAGCTCGATTGAACCGGCATCCGGGGTGATCTGGCCCAGCACGCTGTTGAACATGGTGGTTTTACCCGAACCGTTGGGGCCGATGACACCGAAGATTTCACCCGGCATGACTTCGAAGGAAACGCCGCCCACGGCCTGGATGGCCCCGTAAGCTTTCTTGAGTCCGGCAACTTTTAACAACGCATTGCTCATGATGCCGCTCCGATCCGGCTGGCCGCCGCTGCACGTGCCAGCGATGCCTCACGCGCTGCGCGCTTGGCCCGTATACGGTCGGGAATGCTGAGCAGCCCGTCCGGCAGCCACACCATCAACAGCACCACCGCAGCGCCGAACATCGGCAAATACCAGTTGGACACCAGCGGCACATCGCGCAGCCACTCCGGCAGCACCACACCCACGGCGGCGCCCACGATGGGGCCCAGGAAATAACCCGCACCACCGACCACCACCATCAGATACATCATGATGGACGCGGCGACCGTGAAGGGCCCGGGCTCGATGAACTGCACCAGCGAGGCGAACAATGCACCGGCGATACCTGCGTAAGCCGCGCCGATGGCAAAACTCAGCAGCGTGTAGTTTCGGATGTCCACCCCCAGGCTCTCGGCACGGATCGGGTTGTCGCGCAGGGCCGTGAAGGCCTTGCCCCAGGGCGAGCGCAGCAGGCCCCACAGCAGGCCCGAAAGAATGACGGCCATCGCCAGCACGAAGTAGTAGTAAGGCAGGTTGCCTTCCAGCGAATAACCAAAAATGGACGGCCGTGCAATGTTGTTGATGCCGAAGGTTCCTCCGGTAAGCCATTCTTCATTGCGCATGACCAGCCAGATGGCGGTGTTAAAACCCAATGTGGCGAATGCCAGGTAAATGGCCTGCACGCGCAGCGCAGGAAAACCCAGGATCAACCCGACAGCAAAACAGATCAGCGCGGCCGCCGGCAAACCCAGCCAGAAACTGACACCCGCTTTCATCAGGATGGCGACGGTGTAGGCGCCAATACCGAAGAAGGCTGCGTGGCCCAGCGACTTTTGGCCCGCGTAGCCGATGGTCAGGTTCAGGCCCATGGTGGCAATGATGAAAACCAGCCAGTAAGTCAGCAGGTAGATGCCGTAGTTTTTCAGGAATTGCGGTACCACCAGAACCAGCAAGGCAGCCAGAACTGTCAGCACCAGGGCAAATTTGTTGTTGGCGAGCTTCATACCTTGCGCTCCTCTTTTTTACCCAGCAGGCCTTGTGGCTTGAAGAGAATCACCACCATAAAAATAACCAGCGCCACAGCATCCTTGTAGGCGGGCGAGATATACGCCGAGGCAAGGTTCTCGCACACCCCCACAATCAGGCCGCCCAGCAAGGCGCCCCGAGAATTGTTGAAGCCGCCAATGATGGCAGCGAAGAAAGCCTTGGTACCCAGGCCCTCTCCCATGTCGAACTTGGCGAGGTAAGTGGGCGTAACGAGCAGGGCCGCCGCCACCGCCAGCACGGCATTGATGGCGAAGGTGTAGAAAATCATGCGCGGCACATTGATGCCCAGTACTGAAGCGCTTTCAGTGTTCTGCGCCACCGCCTGCATGGCGCGGCCCGTGACGGTTTTAGCCAGGAAAGCCTGTGTTGCCATCACGATGACCAGGGCCAGCGCAAAGGTACCGATGTCCTGCAGCGTGATCGTGACGCCGGCAATGTTAAAGAGCTTGTCGGCAAACAGGCTCGGGAAGGGATGCGCTTCAGCGCTGTAGCCGGCGCGCACGCCGTTGCGCATGGCAATGGAAAGCCCGATGGTCGCCACGACGATGGGCATCATGCCGTATTTGAAGAGCGGGTCCACCACACCGCGTTTGAAGACCCATCCCAGCAGCAGAACGGCCAGCAGCACCGTCAGCACAAAGCTGACCAGCATGGGGGCGCCCAGCGAAATGAAGGCCAGCATCATGAAGGCCGGCAGCATGACAAATTCACCCTGCGCAAAGTTGATCGTTCCCGAGGCCTGCCACAGCAAGGTGAAGCCCAGGGCCGCCAGCGCGTAAATAC
>NZ_JBFUBD010000126.1:0-7767 GCF_056405935.1 Polaromonas sp. P1_E3 | reverse complement strand
GAATGTTTGGCGCCGCCTTTTTTCAGCGACTCGTCRAGYTCCTTGAGCAGCTTGCGCTGGTGTTCGGTCAGTTTGACAGGYGTYTCGACCGTGATGTGGCAATACAGGTCRCCKGGRTAGCTGGAGCGCACGCCCTTGATGCCCTTGCCGCGCAGGCGGAACTGCTTGCYKGCCTGGGTGCCTTCGGGAATATCGATGGCGGCCTTGCCGGCGAGTGTCGGCACTTCAATTTCACCGCCCAGCGCGGCGGTAGTGAAGCTGATGGGCACGACGCAGTGCAGGTCGTCGCCGTCGCGCTCAAAGATGTCGTGCTTTTTCAGGCGAATCTCGATGTAGAGGTCGCCGGGCGGGCCGCCGTTGGTGCCGGGCTCGCCGTTGCCGGTGGAGCGGATGCGCATGCCGTCGTCGATGCCCGCGGGAATCTTGACTTCCAGCGTCTTGTTGTTCTTGGTCTTGCCCACGCCATGGCAGGTCACACAAGGCTCGGGAATCAGCTTGCCGGTGCCTTTGCACTGCGGGCAGGTTTGCTGCACGCTGAAGAAACCCTGGCGCATCTGCACCACGCCGTGGCCATGGCAGGTGGTGCAGGTCACGACCTTGGTGCCTGGCTTGGCGCCGCTGCCGTGGCAGGTGTTGCAGTCGTCCCAGCTGGGGATGCGAATCTGCGCTTCCTTGCCGTGCGCTGCTTCCTCCAGCGTGATTTCCATCGCGTAGCTGAGGTCGCCGCCGCGGTAGACCTGGCGCCCGCCACGCTGCTGGCCGCCGCGCTGTCCGCCGAAGACGTCACCAAAGATGTCGCCAAAGGCTTCGGCGAAGCCGCCAAAACCTTCCGCCCCGGGACCGCCGCGCATGTTGGGGTCCACGCCAGCGTGGCCATACTGGTCGTAGGCCGCACGTTTGTCGGCATCGGACAGCATCTCGTAGGCCTCTTTGGCCTCCTTGAATTTTTCCTCGGCAACTTTGGACGCATCCCCCTGGTTGCGATCGGGGTGGTGCTTCATTGCGAGCTTGCGGTATGCCTTCTTGATGTCTTCATCGCTGGCATTTTTGGGAACACCCAGCGTGTCGTAATAGTCTTTTTTGGTGGCCATGGCAGGTCAGTCGGGAATCGTTGTTGTGAAAGTCAGCTTGCCGGCAAGCGCGGCGGGCACCGGGGACAGGAAACACAAAAGCGGAAATCCGGGATCACTCCCGGWTTTCCGCCTTTGCCTGGCTGCCTTTGCCGTCTGCTTTTGCATGCAGTTATCGCGCCAATGCAGGGGTGCTTTTTGTGAAAGCGCTTAGCCCTTCTTGACTTCCTTGACTTCGGCGTCCACAACATTGTCGTCTGCCGGCTTGGCTTCGGCCTGTGCGGCGCCCGCTGCGCCTGCGTCACCACCGGCTGCCGCCTGAGACGCCTGCATGTCCGCATACATCTTCTCGCCGAGCTTCTGGCTGGCTTCCATCAGGGCCGTGTTCTTGGCGTCGATGGCGGCTTTGTCATCGCCCTTGAGCGCTTCTTCCATGTCCTTGATAGCCGCTTCGATCTTTTCCTTCTCGCCGGCTTCAAGCTTGTCGCCGTATTCGCCCAGCGATTTCTTCACGCTGTGCACCATGGCCTCAGCGTTGTTTTTGGCGGTGACGAACTCGACTTTCTTCTTGTCTTCTTCGGCGTTCAGCTCGGCGTCCTTCACCATCTGCTGAATCTCGGCTTCAGACAGACCGGAGTTGGCCTTGATGGTGATCTTGTTTTCCTTGCCGGTGCCCTTGTCCTTGGCGCCGACGTGCAGGATGCCGTTGGCGTCGATGTCGAAGGACACTTCGATCTGCGGCGTGCCGCGCGCTGCGGGCGGAATCCCCTCGAGGTTGAACTCGCCCAGCGCCTTGTTGCCGGATGCGACTTCGCGCTCGCCCTGGAACACCTTGATCGTCACGGCCGGCTGGTTGTCTTCAGCAGTCGAGAAGGTCTGTGCGAACTTCGTCGGGATGGTCGTGTTCTTTTTGATCATCTTGGTCATCACACCGCCCATGGTTTCAATACCAAGGGACAGCGGCGTCACGTCGAGCAGCAGCACGTCGGTGCGGTCGCCTGACAGCACCTGGCCCTGAATGGCGGCGCCCACGGCCACGGCTTCGTCGGGGTTCACGTCCTTGCGGGGTTCCTTGCCGAAGAGTTCTTTGACCTTTTCCTGCACCTTGGGCATGCGGGTCTGGCCGCCGACCAGGATCACGTCATGGATGTCGGCGGCGGTGACACCGGCGTCTTTCATGGCGATGCGGCAGGGCGCAATCGTGCGCTCGATCAGTTCGTCGACCAGGCTTTCGAGCTTGGCGCGGGTCAGCTTGACCAGCAAGTGCTTGGGGCCGGTGGCGGGGTCGTGCGCAATGTAGGGAATGTTGACTTCGGTCTGCGGGCTGTTGGACAGCTCGATCTTGGCCTTTTCAGCCGAGTCTTTCAGGCGCTGCAGGGCCACGACGTCTTTGGACAGGTCGATGCCGCTGTCTTTCTTGAACTCGGCCACGATGTAATCGATGACGCGCTGGTCGAAGTCTTCGCCGCCCAGGAAGGTGTCGCCGTTGGTGGAGAGAACTTCAAACTGCTTTTCGCCGTCGACATCGGCGATCTCGATGATGGAGATGTCGAAGGTGCCGCCGCCCAGGTCATACACGGCAATCTTGCGGTCGCCCTTTTCCTGCTTGTCCAGGCCGAAGGCCAGGGCTGCTGCGGTAGGTTCGTTGATGATGCGCTTCACATCAAGGCCGGCAATGCGGCCGGCGTCCTTGGTGGCCTGGCGCTGTGCGTCGTTGAAGTACGCAGGCACGGTGATCACGGCCTCGGTGACGGGTTCGCCGAGGTAGTCTTCGGCGGTCTTTTTCATCTTGCGCAGGATGTCGGCGCTGACTTGCTGGGCCGACAGCTTCTTGCCGCGCACTTCCACCCAGGCGTCGCCGTTGTCGGCGGCCACGATGGAATAGGGCATCAGGGCGATGTCCTTCTGGACTTCTTTTTCCGTGAACTTGCGGCCGATCAGGCGCTTGACGGCGTACAGCGTGTTCTTGGGGTTGGTCACGGCCTGGCGTTTGGCTGATGCACCGACCAGCACTTCGCCGTCTTCCTGGTAAGCCACGATGGAAGGGGTGGTGCGCACACCTTCCGAGTTTTCGATGACGCGGGGCGTATTGCCCTCCATGACGGAGACGCAGCTGTTGGTCGTGCCCAGGTCAATGCCGATGATTCTTCCCATGATGTACTCCTGCTTTTTGATTCGTTAAAGATTGAAAGGGTTGCGGTGTGCGCCGCTGATAACTATGTTGATGACTTGTGGATAACTTGCGTGACTTCAAGTGCTCAACAGGGTTTTCTGAATTATTTCGGTGCGGCCACCGTCACCAGGGCGGGGCGCAGTACACGGTCGGCAATCAGGTAGCCCTTCTGCAGAACGCTGACGACGGTGTTGGCTTCCTGTTCGGCGGGAACCATGCTGATGGCCTGGTGCTGGGCCGGGTCGAATTTGGTGCCGGCGGCGGGGTCGATGGCTACCACCCGGTTGCGCTCCAGTGCGCTTCTGAGCTGCTTGAGCGTGGCTTCGGCGCCTTCACGGACCTGCTCGACGGTAGCGTCCTTGATCGACAGGCCGGCTTCCAGGCTGTCTGCCACAGGCAGGAGGCTTTCGGCAAAACTTTCCAGGGCGAACTTGCGGGCCTTGGCGACATCTTCATCGGCACGGCGCCGGGCATTTTCGGTCTCCGCCTTGGCGCGCAGGTAGCTGTCGGCCAATTCGGTGTTTTTGGCTTGCAGCGTGGCGACTTCGGCCTGCGCCACGGTCAGCGCGTCAAACTCGTTGGCAGCCTGCGCCGCTTCCAGTTCTTCAGGGCTGGGCTCACCGCTAAGTGGTTGATTTTGTTCGGGTTGTGTATTGTCTGACATGCTCGAAAACAGGGTTGAAGCTGGTAATGTTTCCAGCTGGGGATGGCAAAGCCCTTTTCAAGACAGGGGCTTCGTTTTAGGTCCAGATAGTTGGCTGCGGTACGCGGCCTGGAGTGTCCAGCGCGGTTGGGGCGCTGCCGTTCCTTGGACCGGGGATGCCCCAGCCGCAGGCGCTGGTTCGTGGGCTGAATTGTAGTGGCTGGCCACGCCGGTCCTGGCTGGCGGCCAGGGGTTGCGGCTGTCCGTTGAATGGCCCCGGACGGTGGGCCAAGCGCTATGCTATTGATAGCTGGTTGCGCGCATCCCCATTGGTCTGGATGGCAAAAATATCGGGAATCTGGCAATGCGGCAAAAAATTTTCACTGCGCCGCGGGTTTTTGCATCCGCATCATCAGCTCCCGCTTGTTGTCCCGGCTGCGGTGGGCGTGTTCACGCATCAGCGCCTCAGCGCGCGCGCCTTCGCCGGCCAGCAGTGCGGCCAGAACATCTTCGTGGTCGGTCTGCGCGCGCTGGATGAACCCGAACTCCAGCAGCGGCAGGGCACCGTTCAGGCTGAGTGCGCCAGCGCCGGCCATCGGCGTTTTGCTGACGTGGGCGAGCGCAGAGCGCAAGGTGCTGTTACCGGCGGCGTGTACCAGGACGTCATGAAAGCGGGCGTTCATCGGGACCCAGCGGGCCGCGTCAATCACATGGCCGGCGGCCCGGGCTTGTTCCAGCAGCAGCCTGCCYTCTTCAATAGAGGCCTGCAGCGCTTCCCGGGTTTCCGGCGTGATGCCGCGCTCTGCGGCCTGCCGCGCTGCCATGCCCTCCAGTACGCCCCGCACGTCAACTGCATCGGCAATCTCGTCAACGCTGAATTGCCTGACACGAAAGCCGCGTGTCGGCAGGCGTTCCAGCAGGCCTTCCTTTTCCAGCTCGCCAAGCGCGATGCGGATGGGTGTGCGTGACACCGCAAGCTGCGCGGAAAGCTCAAGCTCCACCATGCGTTCGCCCGGGGCCGCCTGGCCGCTGAGGATCCGTTGCCGCAATGCCTGGGTGGTGTAGTCAATCTGGGAGGACATAGGTCTTGGGTGAGTGGACGAGGGGGTGAAGCGGCTGAATTATTGCATGCAGTATCTTGATTTATTTGAAGTTATTAGGGTTAATGAGGGTGAGAAACGAGTTATTGCGTGCAATAAAATAAGTTGACTAAGTATTTTCTTGCTTGCATGAACCATTCAACGCGCCTGTGACAACAGCACGCCTCAGGAGACGCCCCGTGAAGAACCAGCCCCGCTTCAATCGCTTGCGTGAGTTTTCCCACACGGCAGTCCGGCTGGCTGCYGTGTGGGCGGCATCGTCGGCGCTTGTCTTCGCCGGCTTGCCAGTGGCCTACGCCCAGCCGGCTGCAGCGTACCCGAGCAAACCCGTGAAGCTCATCGTTCCTTTTCCGGCGGGCGGTGGTGGCGACACTCTGGCCCGGCTGGTCATGCTGCGCGCGGCCAAAGAGCTCGGCCAGCCCATCGTGATCGAGAACCTGGGCGGCGCCGGCGGCAATGTGGGCAGTGCGGCAGCCGCGAGGGCGCCGGCCGATGGTTATACCTTGTTGTACGGCACGAACGGCACGCATGCCATCAACCACGCCATCTACAGATCGCCCGGCTTCAACCCAACGCGCGACTTTGAGCCCGTGACCCAGCTCACCCGTATCGCCGCCATGGTTGTGGTGCGGCCGACGCTGCAGGTGAATTCCATGGCGGAGCTCACTCGACTGCTTAAAGCGAATCCCGGCAAATACACCTTTGGCTCCGCCGGGAATGGCACCACGTCCCACCTGGCAGGAGAAATCTACAAATCGCGCGCAGGCCTGGCCGTGGTGCACATACCGTACCGCGGCGGCGCGCAGGCCATGACGGACCTGATCGGTGGGCAGGTCGACATGATGATCGAGGTCATGCCGAATGCCGCACCCCAGGCGAAAAGCGGACGCATCAAACCCCTGGCGGTGACCACGGCCACGCGCGTGGCGGGCTGGCCGGATCTGCCCACCATTGCCGAGTCGGGCCTGCCCGGATTTGATGTCAGCGCGTGGGACGCGATTTTTGTTCCGGCCGGAACGCCGCGGCCCGTCATCAATCGCCTGAACGAAGCGATTCACAAAGCCCTGGCGGATCCGGAGTTGCGTGCGCAGCTGCAGTCGCGAGGCGCCGAGGTGGCGCCGGGCACGCCCGAGGAACTTGCCAGGCATATTGCGGGCAACATCACGCTGTGGGGTGATGCGGTGAAACGTTCCGGCGCTGCAGTGGACTAGGGCTGCGTGACCATGCTGATGTAATGTGCGGGTCAACTTCTGGCGCAAACATATCCCGCATAAGCCGCATAAAAAAAAGCGACCTTACGGTCGCTTTTTTGGAGCCAGAAGGCCGCGTCAGTTATTTCTTCTTGGTCTGGCTGACGGCCCACTTGCCTGCAAATGCCTGCAGTTCGTTCAAGCGCTTGAGGAGGTCGGCGCCCAGTGCGGTGACCGTATAGCCGTCGCTGCCGTGGCCAAGCAGGCCGGCTGCGCGCAGTTCCTTGATGCGGGTGTTGAGGGTGTTGGGTGTGATGCTGCCGATGCTGTCTTGCAGAAGGCGGAATGTCTGAGGATGGCCATCTTTCAGGGCCCACAACACGCGCAGTGCGTAGCGTGCTTCCAGCAGTTCAAGCAATTGGCCTACCGCTGCATTTTCTTTGGCACTCATCAGGTTATCTCCTCGGGTCACAGTTTGGTCACAGGGGGTTGTTAAGCAGAAAGCTTCGAAAGCTTGGGGCCAAATATAACGCAAATTGCTGACTGCTACGAGTTTTATAGCTGCCCACCCCCGCTGCGTTTGACTCGCGGCCCAAAACTCTTGGAAAACCCTGATGCCGCGGGTGCCGCAATGGGCCTAATCGCGGTGCCGGGCAATGTCAAAGCGCACTATTTTTACCTACATCACAGGGATCCTTGTCGCTGGATGAAGTGATACGGCAGTGCCTGTTCTGGATGATTCCATGATCGCCTCAATGACCTGTTGCACGCCAAGCGCGGATCGTCCCGTCACGGTGGGGGCACGCCCGTCCTGCACTGAGCGGATGAAGTCCTCCAGTACCGCGCGGTGGGGCGCGTGGTCAAACGCCATGGGGTTTGCGCCGCCGCCGGAAGCCTGGCGTGCACCCGCAGTCAGCGTTTTTCCATCGGAAAAAATAGCGTGCATTTCACCGCCCTCGATCGTCACGGTGCCTTTGGTGAAGTTGAGTTCAATGCGCTCGGGAAAGCCGGGGTAGGCCGCCGTGGTGGCCTGAACCACCGCGACCGCACCGTTGCCGTAGTGCAGCAATGCGGCAGCAGTGTCTTCGCCTTCCATGCGGTGCACCGCGCTGGTGCTCGCCATCCCGGTGACGCGTTCCGGCATGCCGGTAAAGCTGAGCAGCAGATCGAGGGTATGAATGGCCTGCGTGATCAGCACGCCGCCGCCGTCCCGCGCCAAAGTGCCGCGGCCGGGCTCATCGTAATAGCTTTGTGGCCGCCACCACCGGACCGACGCGGCGGCACTCACCAACGGGCCCATGCTGCCGTCACGCAAAACGGCCAGGGCTCCGAGCGCAGCATCGCGCATCCGGTGTTGCAGCATCACCGCCAGCATGACGCCTGCGGTTTCGCAGGCCTGCACCAACGCATGGGCCCGGTTCAAATCGATTTCGAGAGGCTTTTCGACCAGCACATGCTTGCCTGCAAGCGCTGCCTGTCGCACAAGTTCAAGATGGGTATTGGGCGGCGTGAGGACCAGCACGGCATTGACGCTGGCATCTTCCAGGACGTCTTCCAGGCGTGTGGTTCTGCGCGCCCCGTGGGGTACGTT
>NZ_JBFUBD010000125.1:0-7811 GCF_056405935.1 Polaromonas sp. P1_E3 | reverse complement strand
CATGTACTCGACGGTGATGGCCAGCGTTTTATCCATCACGCCCACCGCTTCTGCGCAGGTGGCGGCAATGCCGATGTCGATGGCGTGGGCAAGAGCCGTGAGGCCGTCCAGCGTGACCAAGGTGGCTGGCGCGTTTTTCAGCGTCACTTCAGCGGCGCGGCCGCCGTCTTGCGTGCCATAGCCGCGGGTTGTCACGCCGGTTGCGGTGCGCTCGACCAGGAACAGCGCCAGCTTGCCGTTGGCCATGGCAGGCACGATAAAGGCGTCGGCCTGGTCGCCAGCAGGCACTATGCTTTTGATAGCTGTTAGCGCCCATTCATTGCCGGCTGCAGCCGCTTTTGCTTCACATTTGTCAAAGTTGTAGCGTGCCGCGCGTTCCTGATAGGCCAGCACCACCAGCGCTTCACCGGCAGCAATTTTCGGCAGCCAGGCCGCTTTCACGGCGTCAGGTGCGTAGCCGGAAAGCACACCACCGGCGATCAGCGTCTGCGTAAAAGGCTCCAGCACAATGCCGCGCCCTAGCTCTTCCATCACCACCATGCCCTCGACCGGGCCCATGCCGAGGCCGCCGTCGGCTTCGGGGATGTAAAGGCCCGTGAGGCCCAGTTCAGCGATCTGGCCATAGGCCTCGCGCGAGAAACCGCCCGCCTTGGCGATGCCGCGGCGGCGTTCAAAGTCGTAGCCCTTGTCCACCCATTTGCGCACGGCGTCGCGAAGCTGTTCCTGGTCGTCGGTGAAATCGAAATCCATGATGTGTTTCCTTGAAGCGGAATGAACTGACCGGGCTTAGCCGAGAACGACTTGCGAAACGATGTTTCGTTGCACTTCGTTGGAGCCACCGTAAATCGTGGTCTTGCGCATGTTGAAGTACGTGGACGCCAGGGGCGCGTCTTGCGGCAGGCCGCCAGGGAAGTCGCCCTGCCAGCCGGCCTCCATGGCTTCTTCGATAAAGGGCAGGCTGAAGGGGCCGGCGGCCAGCATCATCAGTTCGCTGTAGCGCTGCTGGATTTCGCTGCCGCGAATTTTCAGCAGGCCCGCAATGTCCAGCGAGTTCTTGCCCGACTTTTCGGCAGACAGCACGCGCAGCACCAGCATCTCCAGCGCCACCACGTCGACCTCGAGCTTGGCGATCTCGTCGCGAAAGCGCCCGGCCGAAGGGCCGTCCACAGCCGGGTCGTAAACGCCCTCGGCCTTGGCGATGCGTTTGAGGCGCTCAAGCTCGCGCTTGGCCCGGTTCACGTCGGCGATGTTGGTGCGCTCGTGGCTCAGCAGGTGCTTGGCGTAGGTCCAGCCCTTGTTCTCTTCGCCGATCAAATTCTCGGCCGGTACTTCGACGTTGTCGAACCAGACCTCATTGACCTCGGCTTCGCCGTCGAGCAGCACGATGGGACGTACCGTCACGCCGGGCGACTTCATGTCGATCAGCAAAAACGAAATGCCGGTCTGCGGCTTGCCTTCTGTGCTGGTGCGCACCAGGCAGAAAATCCATTCGCCATACTGGCCCAGCGTGGTCCAGGTCTTCTGGCCGTTGACGATGTATTTATCGCCCTGTCGTTCGGCCCGGCATTTGACGGACGCGAGGTCGGAGCCCGAACCCGGCTCGCTGTAACCCTGGCTCCACCAGACTTCGCCGCTGGCGATGCCGGGCAGGAAACGCTTTTGCTGTTCAGGGCTGCCGAAGGCCATGATGACGGGTGCCACCATCACGGGGCCGAAGGGCACGACGCGCGGCGCACCGGCCAGTGCGCACTCTTCTTCAAACAAGTGCTTTTGCACGGCATTCCAGCCCGGGCCGCCGAACTCCTTGGGCCAGCCGTGGCCCAGCCAGCCTTTTTTGCCGAGGATTTTGGCCCAGCGCTGCATGTCGTCACGCGACAGGCGCAGGGCGTTGTGCACCTTGTGCGAGATGTCCTTGGGCAGGTTGGCGTGAACCCAGGCGCGTATTTCTTCGCGGAAAGCCTGTTCTTCAGGTGTAAAAKCTAAATCCATGGTGAATGTCTCCAGGCCGGTGGGCAGGTAGGTCTACGGTCGGTTTTTCTATTTTTAGCACGGTCGTTCGCAATTTTATGTCTCAGTTGGGACATTCGTGCCGTTGCGTGCGGCGGGCTCCTGTGAACTGCTATCTGCCGCGTTCTAAACTAGGGGGCTATGGCAACTGCGCAGAAAAATATCGTCATCCTGATTTCAGGCGGTGGCTCCAACATGGCGGTCATCGCCCGCACCGCCGAAAAAGAAGCGTGGCGCAGCCGGTGGGGCGTACAGGTGGCCGCCGTCATCAGCAACAAGGCGAGCGCCGGGGGGCTGGAACTGGCGAAGGGCATGGGCATTCCCACGGCCGTGGTCCCGCATACCGCGTATGCATCGCGCGAGGCGTTTGATGCCGAGCTGATGGCGCAAATCGACAGGCACTCGCCAGCCCTCGTCGTGCTGGCAGGTTTCATGCGCATCCTCACCCCGGGGTTTGTGGCGCATTACGMCGGGCGGCTCATCAACATCCACCCTTCGCTGCTGCCGGCCTTCCCGGGCTTGCACACGCATCAGCGTGCCATCGATGCCGGCTGCACGGTGGCAGGCGCCACGGTGCACCAGGTGACGGCCGAGCTCGACCATGGCGAGACGCTGGCGCAAGCGGTGGTGCCGGTCTTGCCGGGGGATACGGCCGAGGCGCTGGCCGCGCGCGTGCTCACGCAGGAGCACCTGATCTATCCGAAGGCCGTGCGCGCCTTCTTCGAGCGCGCCGCCTGACCAGTTGCTTGCCGCGGGCCGCCACGCCTTCTGCGCGGGCGCTGCTTACCGCGCTGCTTACCCTTTGTTGCCAGTGATGYGCCCTGCAGGGTGCTGAGGCTTCATCTGTTTTGAATCCACCGGGGCTTGCGCCCCGTATTCATTGCAGCCGCTTGAATCATCCTGATTTCGGCTCATGGCACGGCTTTGCCCGGCCTTTGCTTTAACACTTTTAAAGGAATTCACATGCAGACAAAACACAAACTCGCTTCCATCGGCGTAGCCCTGGCACTGTCGTTCGCGGCGGTTCCCACCTTCGCGCAGGTCATGGTGGGCGGTGCACCCATGCTCGCCAGCAAGGACATCATCGACAACGCCGTCAACTCCAAAGACCACACCACGCTGGTTGCCGCCGTCAAGGCTGCAGGCCTGGTTGAGACGCTCAAGGGTCCGGGCCCGTTCACGGTGTTCGCACCGACCAACGCTGCTTTTGCCGCGTTGCCTGCCGGCACGGTCGACACCCTGCTAAAGCCTGAGAACAAGGGCATGCTGACGGGCGTCCTGACGTATCACGTGGTAGCCGGCAAGTGGGACGCCGCAGCCATCAGCAAGATGATTGCCGACGGCAAGGGCATGGCCTCTATCAAGACAGTGGCCGGCGGCACGCTGGTGGCGAAATCGGCCGGCGGTAAAGTCACAGTGACCGACGAGAAGGGCGGTGTGGCGACGGTGACCATCGCCGATATCTACCAGTCCAACGGCGTCATCCACGTGGTCGACAAGGTGCTGCTGCCCAAGTAATCCAACGCGGTCTTGCCGGGCCCGTACGCGATTTGACCGCGCACGGGCTTTGGCGTATTTGCGTGCCGGCTTACTTTTGACTGAGCATGTGCAGCGCTGCTTTCACGATGCTTTGCGCATCGACGCTGAAGAATTCACGCAGCGCGGCCCGCGTGTCGCTGCGGCCAAAGCCGTCGGTGCCCAGCGTCAGGTAGCGCCGGCCTTCGGGCAGAAAGGCGCGAATGCTTTCCGGAACGGCACGTACATAGTCGGTAGCGGCGACGATGGGGCCGGTGCTGGTGCGCAGCTGCTCTGCGATGAAGGCGCTGGCGCCCGCTTCACCGGCCAGCGCGCGTTGCTGGCAAGCCGCACCATCGCGCGCCAGCTCACTCCAGCTGGTCACGCTGAAGACCGTGGCCTCAACGCCCTGGGCGCCCAGCTGCTGCGCGGCCTTGATCACCTCGGTCAGGATCGCTCCCGAGCCCATCAGAACGACTTTTTGAGCTGCTTTTGAGGGTGTTTTAGGGCTGGAAGGCAATAAGGGCGGGCGCAACCAGCTATTGAATTGATAGCAACCGCGGATGATGTCCGCTTCGCAGCCGGCCTCGAGGTCGGGCTGCGCGTAGTTCTCGTTCATCAGCGTGACGTAATAGAAAACGTCTTTTTGCTCCACCATCATTTCCTGCATGCCGTGGCCCAGGATCACGGCCAGCTCACCGGCGAAAGCCGGGTCGTAGGCCTTGCAGTTGGGAATGGTCGCGGCGATCAGGTGGCTGGTACCGTCCTGGTGCTGCAGGCCTTCGCCGCCCAGCGTGGTGCGGCCCGAGGTTGCGCCGAGCAGGAAACCGCGGGCGCGCTGGTCGGCGGCGGCCCAGATCTGGTCGCCCACACGCTGAAAGCCGAACATGGAGTAGTAGATGTAGAAGGGCAGCATCGCCAGGCCGTGCACGCTGTAGCTGGTGGCCGCGGCCGTCCAGCTGGCCAAGGCGCCGGCTTCGCTGATGCCTTCTTCCAGAATCTGGCCGTCGAGCGCTTCTCGGTAGCTCAGCACCGAGCCGATGTCTTCGGGCGCATAACGCTGGCCCACGCTGGAGTAAATGCCCACCTGTTTGAACAGGTTGGCCATGCCGAAGGTACGCGCCTCGTCGGCGACGATGGGCACGATCTTCGGGCCCAGCGCCGCGTCTTTCAGCAAGCCGCCCAGCATGCGCACAAAAGCCATGGTGGTGCTCATCTCCTTGCCATCTGCGGCGAGTGCGAACTGTGCGTAAGACGGCAATGCCGGGATGTTTACGACCTCCGCCGCTGTTTCGCGCCGGGGCAGGTAGCCGCCCAGCGCCGCGCGTTTGGCGTGCATGTATTGCATCTCGGCGCTGTCGGCAGCCGGCTTGTAGAAGGCGAGGTTCTTCGCCTGCTCATCAGACAGCGGCAAGTTAAAGCGATTGCGGAATTCAATCAGCTCTTCGCCGTCGAATTTTTTCTGCGAATGCGTGGTCATCTTGCCCTGGCCGGCGCTTCCCATGCCGTAGCCTTTTTTGGTGTGCGCCAGGATCACTGTGGGCTGGCCCTGGTGATTCGCCGCCGCGGCGTAGGCCGCGTGGATTTTCACCAGGTCGTGGCCGCCGCGCTTGAGGCGATCGATCTGCTCGTCCGTCATGCCCTGCGCCAGGCGTKTGAGCTCGGCGTTCTGGCCAAAGAAGTTGTCGCGGTTAAAGCGCCCGTCTTTCGCGGCAAAGGTCTGCATCTGGCCGTCCACCGTCTGTGCGAAAGTTTTTGCCAGCGCCCCCGTCAGGTCACGTGCGAACAGGCCGTCCCAGTCGCTGCCCCAGACCAGCTTGATGACGTTCCATCCCGCGCCGGCAAAGAGCTTTTCGAGCTCGTCGATGATGCGGCCGTTGCCGCGCACCGGGCCGTCCAGGCGCTGCAGGTTGCAGTTGACGACCCAGACCATGTTGTCCAGGCCCTCGCGCGCGGCCAGCGTCAGCGCGCTCATGGATTCGGGCTCGTCCATCTCGCCGTCGCCGAACACGCCCCAGACCTTGCGGCCCGTGCAGTCGAGCAGACGGCGGTGCGTGAGGTAACGCATGAAGCGCGCGTGGTAGATCGAGCTGATCGGGCCTATGCCCATGGAGCCCGTGGGGAACTGCCAGAAGTCCGGCATCAGGTACGGGTGCGGATAGCTGCACAGGCCTTGCGCGCCCTGGGCGGGTGCAGTGAGCTCCTGGCGGTAAAAGCCCAGGTCTTTTTCGTCGAGGCGGCCTTCAAGATACGCGCGCGCATACACGCCGGGCGCGCTGTGCGGCTGGAAGAACACAAGGTCGCCACGGTGCTGGCCCTCACTCACGCCTTCGCGCGCGCGAAAGAAATGGTTGAAGCCGGTTTCAAACAGATCGGCCGCGCTGGCATAACTGGCGATGTGGCCGCCCAGTTCGGCGGAACCGCCGGTCTCGGCCTGGTTGGCGCGCACCACCATCGCCAGTGCATTCCAGCGCATCAACGAGGCCAGGCGCTCTTCCATCGCCAGGTCGCCGGGGAACACGGGTTGCTCGTCCACGCCAATGGTGTTGACGTAAGGTGTGGCCAGCTCAGGCTGCCAGCCAATGCGCTGTTTGCGCGCGACGCGGCTCAGCTCATGCAGCATTTCGCGTGCGCGGGCAGGGCCCTGCGTGAGGGCCAGGGCTTCAAACGCCTCGCGCCATTCGGCGGTCTCCTGCGGATCGGGGTCAGCGGAGGGGTCGGTGTAAGAAGCGGCTTGCATCAGTAAATGGTGGGGTGTGGAATCGTTCATGGCACCCGCCACTTTACGCAGATTCATCCGGAAGGTGTAGCTTCAATATCGGGGATACCCCACAGTTAAAAGCATAAAATACTGCAAATAACTGATTTTGAAGATGATGCAGCTTGATAACCTTGATTTAAAGATTCTGGACGAGTTGCAGCGGGATGGCTCGCTCACCAATGTAGAACTGGCGCGCCGCGTGCACCTGAGCCCTTCGCCGTGCCTGGCCCGCGTCAAGGCGCTGGAGGCTGGCGGTGTTATCGACCGCTATGTGGCCATCGCGAATGCGGCGGCGCTGGGTTTGGGCCTGAATGTGTTCATCTCCATCAGCCTGCGCACGCAAAGCAAGGCGTCGCTGGCCGACTTCGAGCAGCGCATTGCCGAGCACGACGACGTGATGGAGTGTTATCTGATGTCGGGTGACAGCGACTACCTGATCCGTGTGGCAGTGGCCGACATCGGCGCGCTGGAGCGGTTCATCCTTGAGCAACTGTCGCCGATTCCGGGCATCGAGAAAATACGGTCGAGTTTTGCGCTCAAGCAGGTGAGGTACAAGACGGCGTTGCCCTTGCCGCTGGCGAAGGTGGGCGATTCTGCCGTGAAGGGCCTACCGGCCCGGGGCTGAAGCCTGCTCGCTGGCCAGCGCCGGGTGCGAGATTTCTATCTCGTTGATCTTGGCCAGCAGGTCCTCGCGCCGGCTCATGTCTTCGCGAACATCACTCATCGCATCACTGGGCGAATCGACAAACTGCATGTAGCGTTTTGTGCCGGAGGCCATCTGGTGCAGGCGGGATTTGAGCCTTTCAACGACTTCCTGCGCGGTCGTCTGGGCGGTGGGTGTGTCATGCCACAGGGCGATGTGCAGCTCAAAGGCATTGGCCTCGCCCAGCTTTTCCGAAGCGCGTATGCAGTCAGCCAGGATCTTGGTTGAAACTTCCGACAAGGTGTTGCGGGTGACCGGGCCTTCAACCAGCATCATGAAGTCGTTTTCGCCATGGCGGACCACGGTGTCCACGTCGCGCGCCGCACCGCGCAGGATTTCGCCGATTCGGGAAAGCGCCGCGCCGCGTTTCTGGTCGCTCGCTTCATCATGGCTGGGGGCCTGGTTGAGCCAGCGCAACATCAACACGCCGAAGGCCGACTTCTGCCGCCGGGCACGCAGCAGCATCGGCGGCAGCCTGTCGTCGATGATCCGCGGCAGCATCAGTCCGCTGGCCGGGTCGTAGGTTGCCAGCGCCGCGCTGCGGTGGTTGGCAAACAGCGCCGCCCGGCTGCGCCATGCCAGCACCAGGAAGACCCAGAGCAGGCCCAGCATGGCTGACAGCACGCCGGCCGCCTGTGCCGCCTCAACATTCCAGACCCAGCCTGCGTTGTAGGAAAGCCGGGCCAGCGCGGCCAGCCCGATGGGCGCCGCGCCCAGCAAAATGAGAAGGTTCCAGGTCTGTCCGCGCAGCGACATCCACAACAGGCTTCCCATGATGGCCAGGGTGGAAAACGCCAGCCACAGGTTGCGAAGATCACGCGGCAC
>NZ_JBFUBD010000124.1:0-7811 GCF_056405935.1 Polaromonas sp. P1_E3 | reverse complement strand
CGACGAAGCCTCCGTCATGCTGCGGGCCAGCAGCCTGACCACCTTGCGCCGCGTGGTGCTGCCTTTGCTCAAGCCGGCCCTTGTCGCCGCACTGGTCTACAGCTTTGTCCGGTCAATGACCACGGTCTCCGCCGTCATTTTTCTGGTGACGGCCGAGTACGAACTGGCTACCACGTACATCATTGGCCGGGTAGGAAATGGCGACTACGGAGTGGCGCTGGCGTACTGCACTGTGCTGATCGTGCTGATGTCGTTGGTCACGGCGTTGATCCAGTTTTTTGTCGGTGAACGCAAGCTGGGGCGGCGTACGGTCGTTGCCGACCGGTAGTCCACCGTTAATCACATCCCGGCCAGCCCTTTACACACAACAAGGATATTTACAGATGACTCCAACGGGTGCTGATTTTAAAAGCGTGGTTATGAGTTGTCGCGAAGCCGCCGACCCGTGCATCGAAGTGCCATCGAGGCAGATCACCCGATGACCCCGAAAACCTGGTCCGGTGCCACAAAAACCGACGCGCTGATCTTTGACATGGACGGCACCATGATCGACTCCRTGCCGTGGCATGCCAGGTCGTGGAGCGAGTTCGCGCGGCGTCACGGCGTCCAGATGGCGCTGGTTGACATCCTCAGGCGCACCACCGGGCGCACCGGCACCGAGTCCATGAACCAGTTGTTCCAGCGTGACGTGGAGCTTTCAGAAGCGCGGCTGCTGGTTGCCGAAAAAGAAGCGATTTATCGCGAACTCTTCGCGCCGGTGTTTGCCGAGGTTGCGGGCTTCAAGGCCTTTGCCGGGCTGGCGATGGCGCGGGGGCTCAAAGTGGGTGTGGGAACTGCGGGCGACCAGCACAACATCGCGTTTGCGATGGCCGGTCTTGCCATGGTGTCCGCACCTCATGCTGTGGTGGGTGGCGACGAAGGCCTGGCAGGAAAACCCGAGCCGGCCATATTTCTGGAGGCTGCGCGACGCATGGGGGTTGCGGCCGCTGCCTGCGTCGTGTTTGAAGATGCGCCCTTTGGCATAGAAGCCGCGCGGCGCGCCGGCATGCGGGCAGTGGCGGTTTGCACCAGCCATAGCGCCGAAGAGCTCTCGGGGCCGCACGTGATTGCCAGCGTGCGCGACTACAACCAACTTATCGAGAGTGATTTTTTGGGAAAGCTCCATGCGGCAGTTGCGTGATGGGCAGGGCCCGCCTGTGGAGCAGCCTTCCGCCGGCATCGCCTTCGACTCGCTATTTTTATCCTCTTTGTCTTCTTTTTCTTTCACATCAACAAAGAAAGCCTGCACATGAGCCAACTCGGCATTCAATTCAATAACGTGCAAAAACGCTATGGGAGCGCCCCGTCGCCACTGGTGGTCAAGGGCATCAGTTTTACCGTTCCCAAAGGCACGCTGACAACGATTCTGGGACCTTCAGGTTGCGGAAAGACCACGACGCTGCGCATGATCGCCGGGTTGGAGACGCCCAGCGCAGGCCAGATCCTGATCGACGGCCGTGACGTGACCCATCTCGGACCCGCCGAACGCAACGTCAGCATGGTGTTCCAGAGCTACGCCCTGTTCCCGCACATGAGCGTGCTGGAGAACGTGGGTTACGGCCTGAGCGTCAGCGGCATCCATGCCAGGGAGCTGCAGGAGCGCGCACAGGCAGCGATGTCCGCAGTCGGCTTGTCAGGTTATGACAACCGCCTGCCCAGTGAACTGTCCGGCGGGCAGCAGCAGCGTGTGGCCGTTGCCCGGGCCCTGGTGCTGGAGCCGTCCGTGCTGCTGTTTGACGAACCGCTCTCCAACCTGGATGCAAGGCTGCGGCGCTCCATGCGTGAAGAAATCCGCGGGTTGCAGCAGCGCCTCGGACTGACCGTTGCTTATGTCACCCACGACCAAAGTGAGGCCCTCGCTGTCAGCGACCAGATCATTGTCATGGACCAGGGGGTGATTGCCCAGGCAGGGTCCCCTTCGGAACTTTACGAGCGTCCCAACAGCGAATTTGTCGCCGGATTTATGGGCGAGGCCATGTTGTTTCCCGGCCAGGCGTTTGCCGACGGCCGGATCCAGGTTGGGGCGTTGCATGTGAAAGCCCTGCATCCCGTCGAGCCCGGTCCGGTGAAAGCCGCCATTCGCCCTGAAGCCTGGACGATTGYGCCGCCCGGAGATGACGGCTTGCCCGGCGTGGTTTCCAAAAAAGCCTATCTGGGCAGCGTCCGCGAGTTCACCGTCGACACCACCTTGGGTCCTATTTTTGTCGTGTCCACTGATACGGCATCCGACTGGTTCCAGGGCGATGCCGTAACCCTTCACCTGCCCGAACGGGGTATTTCTGTTGTTTCAGCCTGAATGGAGAAAATATGAGCCTTCAACRTCGAATCGTCCTCCACGGCCTTGCCGGGCTGTGTGCCGGACCGCTGCTTTACTCCCCGGTAATGGCGCAGCCTGCGGCAGAGTCCATGCTGACATTTGGTTTGATCTCGCCCAGGGCGGCTGCGGAGACCCGTGCGAACTGGGAGCCGTTCGTCAAACTCCTGGGCGCGGCCATCCGCCGTCCGATTGATCTGCGTGTCTATGAGTCGCAGGGCGCGCTGGTAACCGCCTTCATTGGTGGGGAAATAGATCTGGCCTGGATGGGCAATGTGCCCGCTCTGGATGTGGTGGCTTCTGGTGCCGGTGGTGTTTTTGCACAGATGGTCACGGGGGACGGCAGCGTAGGCTACAAATCGATCCTGGTGACCCATCGCAGTTCGCAAATCGAGGCGCTCAAGCCGCTGATTGAAAATGCCTCCGGCCTGCGCTTTGGCGATGGCGATCCCAAGAGCACGTCCGGCCATCTGGTGCCGCTGTATTTTGCTTTCACCAAGAATGGCGTGAGCAAGCCCGCAGAAATTTTCAAGTCAGTGGAGACAGGGAGCCACCAGCAAAACCTGCTGAAAGTATCGAAAAAGCAAATTGATGTGGCGACGGCCAACAATGAAGAGCTTGCATTCTTTCAGCGCGACTTTCCGGACCTGGCCAGAGAGGTAAAAGTCGTCTGGGAATCACCCCTCATACCGCAATCCCCGCTGCTGTGGAAGGCAACGCTGCCTGACCCGTTGAAGGCGTCCATCCGGAAGTTCGTCGTCGGGTTTGCCGAGAGCGATCCCGGCGAAAAGCGCATCCTCCTGGCCGTTAACGGTTTGTCCCGGTTCCGGTCTTCCAGTAACCGGCAGCTGCTTCCCATTGCCGACCTGGAAATGTTCAAGACCCGCCAGGCCATCAACGACGACAAGACACTTTCTGCAACTGAGCGGCAGGCCCGGATTGCGCAGGCCATAGAGCGAGGTTCGCGCCTGGAGCTCCGCCTCAAGATGGTTGTCTAGCAGCCTGCTTGCGGCCCACTTGCCGGCAGAATGAAGGGGCCTCGTTACACCGCGCTGCGGTGCCGGGCAATGCAGGTGTCCAGCACTTCGCCGGTTTCGCGCTGCCACCAGTTGCCGGCGGAAAAGATCTCCACTTCGCTGTAACCCGCGAACCCTTGCGCCTCCACCCAGCCGCGGATTTTCGGGATGTCGATGACGCCGTCGCCCATCATGCCGCGGTCGTTCAGCAAATCGGTTGTGGGTGTCAGCCAGTCGCAGACGTGGAAGGCGAGCAGGCGTTTCTTGCCGGCCCGTTCGATTTGCTGCTGCAGCTTCGGGTCCCACCACACGTGGTACACGTCCACCGCGACACCGAGCGCGCCGCTCTTTGAGGGGTCGAGGGCATCGCAGACATCGAGTGCGTGCTCCATGGTGTTGATGCAGGCACGGTCTGCCGCGTACATCGGGTGCAGCGGCTCAATGGCCAGCGGCATGTTGCAGCTTCTGGCGTATTCGAGCAATTGGGCAATGCCGTCGGTGACCTGGCTGCGCGATAGCGCCAGGTCTTTGTGCGCCGCCTTGCCGGCCAGTGCGCCGGGCAAGCCGCCCACCACCAGTACCAGACAAGCGGCCTTGAGTTCACAGGCTTCATCGACGGCACGGAGGTTGTCGTCGTGCGCAGCCTGCAGGCCGGCGGCATCGGCTGCGGGGAACATGCCGCCACGGCAATAACCGGAGAGTTCAAGCCCGTGGGTTTTGACGAGTTTCGAAATGGTGGGCAGGCCGGCGGCCGCGACCTGGTCGCGCCACGGCGATATCGCCTTGATGCCGCGCTGCACGCAGGCTTCGATGATGGTGGTCAGCGGTTGCTCGACGCCACGGCTTTTGCGCACGGTCGCGGTGTTGATGGAGAGCCAGCGGTGGTCCTGGGAAAAATTGCGCATGAGATGGGTTAAGTGGGTGTCAGTGAAGTCAATGAGAAGGGCGGGCGGTTTTCTGCCGGCGCAGTTCGCGGATGATGGCCGCGTTGTCGAGCTCGCCGTCACCCGCAGCGACGGCTGCGCGCATCAATTCGGCGTGGGCTTCGGACAAAGGCAATTTCTGGCCTTCGGCCGCGGCACTGTCAATCATCAGCCTGACATCCTTGAGGTGCTGATGGATGCGCGACTGTGGTGTGAAGTCTCCGTCCACCATCATCCGGCCCTTGGCCTCGGCCGCACCTGACGTAGCCGGGCTGGCCAGTACCAGCGCCAGGAACTGCTCGGGGGGAATGCCCATGTTTTCGGCGAAGACCATGCCTTCGGCCAGTACTGCGCGGTTCAGGCCCAGCACCAGGTTGGTGGCGAGCTTGGCCTTGGCCCCCATGCCCGCGCCGCCGACATGGATGCGTTTGTCTGAAATGGCGGCCAGCACGGATTCGCACGCTTGCAATGCCGCGGCTTCGCCACCCACCAGCAGGGTGGCTTCGCCGGCGGCGATCTGCTGGCTGGAACCCGAGAGCGGCGCTTCGATGAAGTGGATGCCGCGTGCAGCGAGCCGCGCAGCCAGGGCTTCGAGTTCGCGAGGGGTGCCCGTGGAGCAGTCGATGATGGTGCGTACGCCGAAAACGGACAGCAGGCCGCCCGGCCCTTCGACCACCTTCAGCACGTCGTCGGTGTTGAAGACGGCCAGCACCATGCAGGAGGCCGCACCGGCAACTTCGGCGAGGGAGCCGGCGGCGCGGCCGCCGCGGGCGGTGAGGGCTGCCCGGGCTTCTTCGCGCAGGTCAAAGCCGGTGACCTGGAAGCCGGCGGCTGTGAGGCGCTGTGCCAACGCTGTGCCGACCAGGCCCAGGCCGACAATGCCGACAGTGTTTGCGGCCATGCCTTCACGCCGCAAGCGACGCGCCTCCGCAGATCTGGATCTCCTGGCCGGTGATAGCCGCAGCGTCGGGCGAGAGCAGGAAGGTGACCAGCGCGGCAATCTCCCGCGGCTGGATCAGCCGGCCCAGCGGCGGCAGCTTCGGCGGGACCGTCGTGCGCGCAGGGTCGGCAAGCATGGCTGTTTCGGTGGCAGCCGGGGACACCACATTGACGGTGACGCCCGAAGCCACGACCTCGGCAGCCCAGCTGCGCGCAAGCGCCACCAGCGCCGCCTTGGTGGCTGCGTACTGGCTGCGGCCCGCCATGCCGCGCGCCACGCGGCTGCCGACCAGCACCACGCGGCCCGCGCCCGCCTGCGCCATGGCGGGCACCACGAGGTTGGCGATGCGCGTGACAGCATCTACATGGAGCTGCCACATCAGCGCCGAATCGTCGTTGCGCAGCGTACCGAGTGGCCCCACACGCAGCACGCCGGCGGCGTGGATAAGCGCCTGTATCCCACCCGCTGCGCGCACGGCGCGTTCCGTGGCTTCGGTGTTGCACAGGTTGACTTCGGTGGAGGAAAACGCCGGGTGCACGATGCGCGCAGGCGCCAGGTCCAGGCCCACCACGTCCCAGCCCTGGGCAAGCAGTGCCTGCGCAATGGCCAGGCCAATGCCGGAGCTGGTGCCCGTGACCAGGGCGCGTTTGACATCTTCAGTGGCCATGGTTGTGCATGTTACTCAACACGGATATTCCCGTCCGTGATGATCTTCTGTGAGCGCGCCATGTCGCTGCTCTGGAATTTGGCGAAATCTTCCGGTGTACCGGGCGTCAGCACCAGGCCTTGCTGGAGGAGTTTTTCGCGCATGTCGCTGGCCAGCGCCTTGTTGGTTTCGGCGTTGAGTTTCTGCGTGATGTCTGCCGGCAATTTGGCCGGGCCCCACAGCCCGTACCAACTGTAAAACTCATAGCCGGGAATTGTCTCTGCCACGGTCGGCACATCAGGCAGGTTGGGCACACGCTTGTCGCCGGTGATGGCAACGACGCGCAACAAGCCGCTCTTGTGGTACTGCAGAGAGCCGAGGATAGGGTCGATAAAGCCGTCGATCTGGCCGCCGATCAAATCCTGGAACGCCGGCGCCGTGCCCTTGTAGGGCACCACGGTGTATTCGATACCGCCGGCGCGCTTGAGCAGTTCGGTCGACAGGTGACCGGCCGAGCCGATGGAGCCGACCGCAAACGTCATCTTGCCGGGGTTGGCCTTGGCGTGGGCAATCAGCGACTTCACGTCGGTGATCGGCAGGTTCTTGTTGATGGCTATCGACAAGGGCGCCTTGGCGACGAGCGAGACGGGCGTGAAGTCTTTCACCACACCGTAAGGCACGGACTTCATGGTCATGGGGGCGGTGGTGAAAGTGGAGGCATTGAAGAGCAGGGTGTAGCCGTCGGCAGGTGCCTGCGCGACCACGTGCGCACCGATGGTGCCGTTGCCGCCCGCACGGTTTTCCACCACGAAAGGCTGGCCCATCTGCTCACCGAGCTTTTGCGCCAGCTGCCGTCCCACCGCGTCCAGCGTGCCACCGGGCGGGAAGGGGATGATGACCTTGACCGGACGGGTGGGATAAGCCTGCGCCGCGGCGCCGAAGGCTGCGGCTGCGAGGCCGGCGGCCAGGCTGGCCTTGAGGAAAGTGCGTGTGTTCATGTTGTCTCCAGGGTTGTAATGAGTGGTTAGGGGAAGCTTCTGTGGCTTCTTTGGAATGTTTCTTTAATGGATTCCATGCAGGGACAGCAGCGTCTTCATGCGCTGTGTCGCCAGGTCCGGTTGCTCCAGCAGGTTGGCCGCATCAGCCAGGCGGAACAGCTCGGCGAAGTGCTGCAGCGAACGTGTGCTCTGCTGCCCGCCCACCATCGTGAAGTGCTTCTGGTGGCCGTTGAGCCAGGCCATGAAAACCACGCCGGTTTTGTAAAAACGGGTGGGCGCGGCAAAGATGTGGCGCGACAGCGGCACGGTGGGGCCGAGGATGGCGTGGAATTTTTCCACGTTGCCCTGTGCCAGTTCGCCCAGCGCCGCGCTGGCAGCCGGTGCAATCGCATCGAAGATGCCAAGCAGCGCATCGCTCTGCCCGTGCATGGCTTCCTTGCCGAAGCCGTCGCCGGCAATCAGCTCGGCGTAGTTGAAGTCGTCGCCCGTGTACATGCGTACGCCCGGGGGCAGGCGCCGGCGCATGGCAATTTCCTTGTCCTTGTCGAGCAGCGAGATCTTGATGCCGTCGACCTTTTCGGGGTGCGCGTTGATGATGCCAAGTGCCGTGTCCATGGCTTTTTCAACGTTGCTGCTGCCCCAGTAGCCAGCCAGTGCGGGGTCGAACATGTCGCCCAGCCAGTGCAGCACCACCGGTTGTTTTGCCTGGCTGAGGATGCGGTCGTAAACGCGCTCATAGTCCGCCGGGCTTTTGGCGACGCGCGCCAGCGCGCGGCTGGCCATCACGATCAGCTTGCCGCCGAGCTTTTCAATCGCGGCCATCTGCTCTTCATAACCCGCGATGACTTCGTCAACCGTTTTGACGTTTTCCAGCACGAGGTGGTCGGTACCGCAGCCCGACGCCACCAGCGCACCCGGCACGTCTTTGGCGGCGT
>NZ_JBFUBD010000123.1:0-7825 GCF_056405935.1 Polaromonas sp. P1_E3 | reverse complement strand
GGTCACAGTGGCTTTAATCTTGCTTTATTCCAGAACTCGTTTCAGAGTCTGGCAAAGCTGTTTGGTGTATCTGGTGCCCGGGAGAGAACTCGAATCTCCACATCTTGCGATACACGGACCTGAACCGTGCGCGTCTACCAATTCCGCCACCCGGGCACAGCTAGCAGTGTACCATTACTTGAACGGCTTCACAGGCCAGGGTCCGCAAATTTTCCTGAAATATTTCGGCTGCATACTCGAATCCGGCAGCCTCCAACAAAAAGAGACTTTTTATCAAAACCACTCATTCCCACGCGGGCGGATCGTCCGCCCATTCCTCCGGTTTGCTCGCTGAATTCGAGGGCACCGTTTCCGGCCACCGTGACGGCCACGGTTTCGTATTGCGCGATGACGGCGAGGCGGATATTTACCTGCCGCCCAACGAAATGCGCGCAGTGTTGCACAAGGACCGTGTCAAGGCGCGCATCGTGCGGCACGACCGCAAGAACCGGCCCGAAGGCCGCGTCACGGAAATCATCGAGCGCTCCTCGAATCCCATCATCGGCCGCCTGCTGCAGGAAAGCGGCGTATGGCTGGTCGCGCCCGAAGACAAGCGCTACGGGCAGGATGTCCTGATCCCCAAGGGCGCCATCGGTACGGCCAAGGCCGGCCAGGTGGTGGTGGTGCAGCTCACCGAGCCGCCGGCGCTTTTCGGCCAGCCCGTGGGCCGCGTCAAGGAAGTGCTGGGCGAAATTGATGACCCCGGCATGGAAATCGAAATCGCCGTGCGCAAGTACGGCGTGCCGCATGAATTCAGCGACGAGGCATTGGCCCTGGCCCGTGCCTTGCCGGACGCCGTCAGGCCTGCCGATAAAAAACACCGCATCGACCTGACCGACGTGCCGCTGGTCACCATCGACGGGGAAGACGCCCGCGACTTCGACGACGCCGTGTACTGCGAGCCCGCCAAAGTGGGCCGTGGCAAGGGCTGGCGCCTGTTGGTGGCCATTGCCGACGTGAGTCACTATGTGGAAACCGGCAGCGCGATCGACATCGACGCCTATGACCGCGCCACCAGCGTGTATTTCCCGCGCCGGGTGATCCCCATGCTGCCGGAAAAGCTCTCCAACGGCTTGTGTTCGCTCAACCCCAATGTCGAGCGCCTGTGCATGGTCTGCGACATGCTGGTCAATGCCAAGGGCGAGGTTCACGCCTACCAGTTCTACCCRGCGGTGATGTTCAGCCAGGCACGCTTTACCTACACTGAAGTCGCCGCCATCCTTGCCAACACGCGCGGCCCGGAGGCCGCGCAGCGCAAGGCGCTGGTGCCGCACCTGCTCGATCTGCACGATGTGTACCAGGCGCTGCTCAAAGAGCGTGGCGAACGCGGCGCGGTGGATTTTGAAACCACCGAAACCCAGATTGTTTGTGACGAAGCCGGCCGTATTGAAAAAATCGTGCCCCGCACTCGCAACGTGGCGCACCGCCTGATCGAAGAAGCCATGCTGGCCGCCAATGTCTGCTCGGCGGACTTCATTTCGCAAAGCAAGCACGTAGGCCTGTATCGCGTGCACGAAGGCCCGACTCCTGAGAAGAAGGAGATGCTGCGCAACTACCTGAAGGCGGCCGGTATCGGCATGACCATCAGCGACGACCCGGAGCCGGGAGAGTTCCAGAAGATTGCGCTGGCCACCAAAGACCGCCCGGACGCGCAGCAGATTCACTCGATGCTGCTGCGCTCCATGCAACAGGCCATCTATACCCCCATGAACAGCGGCCACTTCGGCCTGGCCTATGAGGCCTACACGCACTTCACCAGCCCGATCCGGCGCTACCCGGATTTGCTGGTGCACCGCGTCATCAAGGCGGTGCTGAACAAGGCCAAGTACCAGCTCCCGACCCTGCCCACGCCGGGCGAGGCTGAGGCCAAGCTGTCCAAACGCCTGGCCTCGCGCGTCAAGGAGCCGACGCAAAAGCCCAAAAAAGCCAGTGCCGACGAACTCGCCTGGCAGGCCGCCGGCCTGCACTGCAGCGCCAACGAGCGCCGCGCCGACGAGGCCAGCCGCGACGTGGAAGCATGGCTCAAATGCAAGTACATGCGCGAGCACCTCGGCGAGGAGTTTGGCGGCGTCGTCACGGCGGCCACGGGCTTCGGCATCTTCGTCACGCTGGACGCCATGTACGTCGAAGGCCTGGTGCACATCACTGAGCTGGGCGGCGAATATTTCCGCTTCGATGAAGCCCGCCAGGAGCTGCGCGGCGAGCGCACCGGCATCCGTTATGCCATCGGCACTCGGGTGCGGGTGCAGGTCAGCCGGGTGGACCTGGACGGCCGCAAAATTGATTTCCGCCTGGTGAACGAGGGCCAGGATCTGGTCGGCCGCGCCATGAAGGACAAGACCGGCGGCCATGCGGCAGAGTTGCCGGCGCAGGAGCGCGGTGGCTCGCGTCACACCGCCGAACCCCGAAGCGGCAAGGCAGGCAGCAAGGGTGCGGGAAAGAGTTCCGCAAAGCGCGCTGAGTCACGCGCAGGCGGCCGCGACGGCGGCGCTGGCAGCCGCAACACCGGCAGCAGCGAAAGGGCGCCCAAATCGCCTATTCAGGCCCTGAAGGCGGCGGTCAAGAAAGCGGCCGGCAATCCTGCGGGCCGCAAGCAGGGCAAGAAGCCGCGCCGCTAGGCGCCGGGACACCATGAAGTTTCCGCACAACACTTTTTCCTCGCCTGCGCTTCGTAAGCATAAGGCGCCTTGCCCATGCTGATGCGCGTATTGGCCTTCCTGCTTGAAACGCTGTTCTTCCTGCTGATTGCGGCAGCCTTGTTGCGGGCCTGGATGAACTGGGTCCGGGTCAACATGACGGCCCAACCTGGCCATTTTGTGATGGCCGTGACCGACTGGCTGGTCAAGCCCTTGCGCCGCGTTCTGCCCAAGCCGGTGATGCAATCCCGGGTGGACTGGGCCAGCCTGCTGGCGGCCGTGCTGCTGGCACTGGCCTATGCGTTGCTGTGGGGCCTGCTCTTTGGCCTGCTGCTGGGAGGCACCCTCTGGACCTCCGGGGCAGCGCCTGTAGTCCTGCTGACGCTGCTGTCCTTTGCGCTGAAGATGCTGATTCGCGTAGCGCTGCAGACCCTGTTCATCCTGGTGCTGGGGTTTGCGATTCTTTCGTGGGTGCAGCCCGGCTCACCGRCCTATGGCTTGCTCGGGCGCCTGACCGAGCCCCTGCTGGCGCCGCTGCGCCGTGTGATCCCCACGGTGGGCGGCGTGGACCTGTCCGCGCTGGTGCTCATTGTCCTGATCCAGATCGCGCTGATGATCCTGGTGTAGGGCCCTCGCCGACGCTCGTCAGTGCGTCTGTTAATTGCGGCCGCCCTGTGCGCAGGCCAGCTCCGAAGCCGTCAGGGCAGGCGCGGACCATTCATCGGCCAGGCGGCCATGCATGAACACTGCGCTGCAGGCAGCATCGAAGGCATCCAGCCCGGCCGCCATCCGCGCGCCCACCATGCCCGCCAGCACGTCACCGGTGCCAGCCGTGGCCAGCAGGGCGTTGCCGGTGCTGTTGATGGCGGGGCTTCGGCCCGGCGCCGCAATCACGGTTCCCGACCCCTTGAGTACCACCACACACTGAAACCGTTCGGCAAGCTGCCGGGCTGAAGCCAGCCGGCCTGATTGAACCGCGGCAGCCGTCGTGGCGACCAGCCGGGCGGCTTCGAGCGGGTGGGGCGTCAGCACGGTGCTGTAGCCGCGTCCGTGCCGTGCAATGAGCTGTGTCTGGAGCTGCGCATCCCCCGCGATCGCATTGAGGGCGTCGGCATCCAGCACCAGCTGCCTGGCTGTCGACAGGGCCCTTGCCAGCACGGCCTTGACGGCCTGACCTCCGCCGCAGCCGCACACCACCACCTGCTGTGCCAGGTTCAGCGCCTCGGGCGCGCGAAACATCAGCTCTGGTTGCTGCGGGTCAACCGTCATGGCCGGGCTGCCGAGCAACGCTACCCATACGCGGCCGGCACCGGCATGCAGGGCGGCACGCGCTGCCAGCAGTGCTGCGCCGGCCATGTGGCTGTGGGCGGTGGACTCTCCCCCCAGCACGGCGACATCGCCAAAGCTGCCCTTGTGGCTGGCATGCGCGTGGGCGGATCGTTGGGGTTGGCCAGCCTGGTCGGCGCCCAACAGCCAGGCATCCGTACGGCTGGGAACATCCGCCCGCACCTTGCCGGCGCTGAGGTCATCAAACCAGACCTGGCCCGCCCAATCCCGGCCGCTGGCGCTGAACAACCCCGGTTTCAGGGTTAAAAGGCTCAAGGTGAAAATGGCTGTAACGCCCAGTGGGCGGGCGCCAGCAGCTATCAAATGTGTAGCGGCGCCGGTGTCCGCATCCAGGCCGGTCGGCACATCTACCGCCAGCCGTGGCGCGCCACTGGCCTGCATTCGCGCCAGCCACTCCAGCATTAACGCGGTGCCGGGGCGGTCGGGTTCCAGCGCGCCGCCTATGCCCAGCAGCGCATCGATGCAGAAATCAAAGTCTTCAGGCGGTTGTGCAACCATGGGCACGCCTGCGGCAATGGCGCGTTCGCGCGAGGCAAGGGCGTCGGGTGGCAGGCTGGTTTTGCCGGCGGGCAATCCCGTCCAGGTCACGGCCACGGTCTTGCCCCACTGGTGCAGGTGCATGGCGGCCTCAAAACCGTCACCGCCGTTGTTTCCGGGCCCGCAGGCGATCCAGATGCGCTGCGCGTGTGGCGCCAGGGCCAGCGTCAGCCGCGCCACCGAGAGGCCCGCCCGCTGCATCAATGTGTGGGGCGCAAGCCCTGTGGCGGCCTGCCGTTCAAGTTCGCGCGTCGCCGCCACGCTGTGAAGCGGTTCGCTGCGGGCGCTGGAAATTTTTCGCATGGCTTGATTGTGCGGCCCCGCAAAGCAAAAAGCCCGGCTGGCCGGGCTTTGTGCGTTGATGCGCGGTGGTTTTTAGCCCAGGCGGGCAACGCCCAGGCCTTCCATGTCGATGTCCGCGTTTTTGCCGGTCATCAGGTCGGCCAGGGCCCGCGCGCTGCCGCAGCTGAGGGCCCAGCCACTGGAGCCATGCCCCAGGTTGAGCCAGAGGCCGGGAATGCCGCTGTCGCCGATGATGGGTGGCCCATCGGGCAGCATGGGACGGGCGCCTTTCCATTCCTGCACGCTGGCGCCGGTGTTGGAAAGCTGGGCCGCACCCGGGAACCAGTCGTGCAGCACCTTGTAAAGTGTCTGGATGGACGACGCCCGCTTGTTGTCAAGCGTGCCGCCGATTTCGGCGCTGCCAGCCACGCGCACGCGGTTGCCCAGGCGGGAAATCGCGACCTTGTAGCGCTCGTCCATCAGTGCGCTGCGCGGTGCGTTCAGCGGTTCGCGGATCGGTGCGCTGATGGAATACCCATAAACCGCCGCCATGGGGATCTTCAGGCCGAGSGGCCTCAGGAGTTCGGCCGACGCCAGGCCGGCGCACATGACCACACGGTCGAAGCCGCGCGGGCTAGCCTCGCCTGCTATCAAAATGCTAGCTGGTTGCGCGCGTTCCAGTTGGGCTACAGCCGTATTGAACTCAAAACTCACACCAATGCGCTGGGCTTCATTTTTCAGCAGCAGAGCAAACTGGCGGCAATTGGCCACTTCGTCGTCAGGCAAATGAACAGCGCCCAGGAAGTCGGTATCAAGGCTCAGCGCCGGCTCGATCTTTCGCACCTCGTCGGGGCCGATTTCCCTGAACACCACGCCGGCGTCGCGCAGCACGGCCAGGCCCGGCTGCACCAGCTTGCTGTCTTTTTCAGAGCGCAGCAGCACCATGTAGCCGGGGCTGCCGTCGTACTCGAGCTCCAGTTCGGCCGTCAGGTGGTGCAGCCTTTCGCGGCTGTAGAAAGCCAGGCGCTGCATGCGCGCCCGGTTGGCTATGTAAGTCTCGAGCTTGCAGGCGCGAAACCACTTCCACATCCAGGCGATGTCGCGGGCCGACAGCGGCAGGCCGAGCTTGACGGGCGCGTGGCGGTTGAACAGGTGGCTGATGACCTTGCCCGGCATGCCAGGGGCTGCCCAGGGCGTGACGTAGCCGGGCGCGACCAGGCCGGCGTTGGCAAAGCTGGTTTCCTCGGCCGCCGCACCGCGGCGTTCAAACACGGTGACGTCGTGGCCGTCCAGGGCAAGTTCGTAGGCGGTGGTGATGCCGATGATGCCGGCGCCAATAACGGCAACCCTCATGCGAGGCTCCTGCCGTCATGTGGAGCAGGGAGGGCACCGGAGGCAGGGGAGATATTTTTATTCATTTTTRTCAAAAAAGGCTGAAAGCCAATAGGGGAAAGCGCGAGCGGCTATGATTTTTATAGCGATCCTGCTAGGGCTGCTTCTACCTGCTGAGCGAGGTCCAGCACCGCGTCGTCATGCAGCGCCGCGTGCCAGAGCATCAGGCCTGCGGGCAACTGGCCGGGGGTGTGGCAGGGCAGGGAGATGGCGCAGCCGTCGAGCATGTTCACCACGGCAGTATTGCGCAGCAGCAGGCCGTTGATGCGGAAAAATTCGGCGTCGTCACCCAGCAGGCCAGTGATAGGCGGCGCGGCGATGGGAACGGTGGGCGAGAGTACGGCGTCAAAGCCCTGCAGGCGCGCTTCCATGCGGCCCACCCAGGCTTTGCGCGCAGCCAGCAGGTCAATGTAGTCGGCCGCGCTCATGCTGGCGCCGCGCAGGATGCGCAAGGCGACGCGCGGATCGTATTCGGCCTGGTGCCTGGCGATCAGCGTACGGTGCCAGGCATAGCTTTCTGCTGCGGAGAGGCCGCCGGTGGCATTGATGGCGGCCAGCTCGCCGATCTCTTCCAGTCCGATCTCTTCGATATGCGCGCCCGCCTGGCGAAGCACCCGCAGGCTGCGTCCAAATGCCTCGGCGACGGTGTTGTCCAGGTGGTCCTGCATCACGGTGCGGGCCACGGCCAGGCGGCAGGATGCGAGCGGCTTGCCTGCCAGCCGGACCTTGCGTGCGGCCAGAACCTCATGCACGGTGACGGCGTCGCGCACCGAGCGGGTCAGGGCACACACGGTGTCCAGGCTGGGGGACAGGGGAAGGGTGCCTTGCGTCGGCACCAGGCGCGCTGTGCTTTTGAAGCCGACGATGCCGCAAAGCGCTGCCGGGATGCGGATCGACCCGCCTGTGTCGGAGCCGAGCCCGACCAGGGCCGCACCCGTGGCGACCGAGACCGCCGCACCGGAGGACGAACCGCCCGGGATTCGCGCCACCTTCGGGTCGGCCGGGTTGACGGGCGTTCCATGGTGCGGGTTGATGCCGACACCGGAGAAGGCGAACTCGACCATGTTGGTACGCCCCACGAAAGCGGCGCCGGCAGCACGCAATCGCGCCACGGCGGGGCAGTCTTCTGCGGCCGGCGCAGCGCCTGCCAGCACGGTGGACCCGGCCGCGGTGGTCTGGCCTGCCACATCGAACAGGTCCTTGACCGACACCGGAATGCCGGCCAGCGGCAGGCCTGCGGCATCCGAAGCGGGGTTTTTCGCCGTTCCGGCGAGGTTTTGCGGGTTTCCCGGCATGAAAACGTGGCGGCAGGCGTCACTTTGAGCCGTGGCACGGGCCTGCTCGAAAACCTGCTGGGGGGAGGTCTGACCGGCCGCTATGGCCTGGCGAGTGGCATGGAGGTCGCCTGAAGGGGGCATCTGGCTCATGGGGCAGGAGGGTGTTATACTCGACAGGCTTTGCAAATGACGATTTTGTTGTTTGCAAGGCAAATCGCAAATCAGCCACTCAAGGTGTTGCCCCGGAAATCTCAAATGAGACCACGAGGCGATAAGCGCTGATTTTAGACACAACCTTTTGGAGTATTCCTATGT
>NZ_JBFUBD010000122.1:0-7940 GCF_056405935.1 Polaromonas sp. P1_E3 | reverse complement strand
GGCCTACTTCGGGCTGTTGGAGCATCAGGCGCAACATGAGCTCATTATTCATCGACGGCTGATTTCAGAGCCATCGACGGCGATCGACCTGATGTCGCTCATCTATCACCCGGATGGCCTTGACAAAGAATCCCTGCCAGCGCCGACCGAAGAGCAAAAACGCATGGCTTCAAATGCTTGGCATGTTTTGAATGATTGGCATCCGTTCAAAAAGCTTGCATCAGGCGAGATGCCCAGCGCTGAATCGCTGAAAGAGTTCGCCGATGAATTTGTCCGAATTGCATCTGAGCGGGGTTACCGAGCCATCGCCTTAGATCATCTCGGGAAGGCTCTGGCTAGCAGTCCACTGGACGTCGACGGCAATTGGCCCCATGAGTCCATCCGAGGTGTCTTAGAGCGACTGGATGCACACGAAGAGTTGAAGAATGCGTTCGTCGCCGGCCGAATTACAGATCGCGGTGTCACCATGCGTTCTATCGGCGACGGCGGCGAACAGGAGCGCCAGCTCGCTCAGCAGTACCGACTTTGGCAAAGCTCACTCTCGATACGCTGGCCGGCCACCTCAGGCCTATTGGGCCGCATTGCCGCTGACTTCGATCGCGACGCAGCGCGAATGGATGTGGACGATCGGCGGCGTCATTGAGCGCGCTGCCGAAGAGCGCAACACTAGTGTGCGACGGTTGCATCATATGGAAGCGCTTCCACAAGCTTACGCAGATTTGCTGCTGCTGGCGGCCTTGACGCTCTTGATGCTCTGACCCAGACGGGTCTTCTCCGTCTCACCGTTCATATCCAAAAATTTTGCGATGCCGAGCTCAGGCACCACTTGCTGCTTTCAGTTCGTCAAATTTCAATCGTGCCTCGTCGAAGAAAGACACCTTTGCGTTGTACTGGTCGGTAATCCAATCTACAAACTGTTGCGAATATCGAGGTGACGCAAAATTCTGCGTATAGCAGAAGTTGATATCTTTCTGGACAGAGTACACACGGCGAATGCAGATCACGTCGTGGCTGTTGATGACCTTCTTGCCTGCTAGTTTCGCGTTCACTTCCCGTACCACCTCCTTCTGACGGTACGGGTGAGTCTTGTCGAGTGGTACTGCATAGTAGGCTGGTGCTCCGGGGTCTGCGGTCAGTTGCATCGGAAGTGACCCCGAAGGGCCCGTAGGTGCGCCCTCGGGTGGCAGGACAGCAAATCTGGATCCCGTAGGAGCTTCGACAACCTTTGCGATGCCGTCGAGCCACGACTTGCGGGTGAACTCAAGTTCCCGCTCCAAAAAAGTTCGGAGATCATCTGAAGTGCCTGGCTCACTCTTGGCGCCATGGCGGAAGTAAACAGTGCCAAGCGCGAAGGCGGTCTTCTTCTTTGCGTCGGGCAGTTCAAACTCGCCGACTCTTGTAAAAATGATTGGTACACGGACCCCTAAAACACGAATCGCGCAGACCTCCGCTCCGGACTTCTCGCATTCAAGGAGTTCGACGCCAGAAAAGTGTTGCCCCGTGTACTTATGAATGCGATTTCCGATATCGGCAGGATCGACCGCCAAGAGTGCGGACACATCCGCACCGGAAGGTGAGCCATCGTCACTAAGGCCGACGAGGATGTGACCGCCTCCCGAATTCGCGAAGGCGGCGATGTCCTTAATGACTTCGAGCCAGTCGCGCAAGGCTCCTGGATCGAAAGACGACTTGAAGTCAACGTCGTCTGACTCGCTCGTTCTGGCGAGAGCCGTAGAGAGGAGCTCGTCGTTGGCCATGGGTGGTTGTGTGGTGTTTAACGTCGGACTTGATATGTCGTCGGCATGCGTGTGCGCGAAGCATACTTCGATACCTGAGTGTCCGAGTCGAACGATTCAGGAAATGGGGAATATTCACCAGTGCGTTTGGTATGGATACCTCTTTCAACGAGCTTGCTAGCAATAGTGAAAGCAGGGTTCTCGGGTAGTACTTCTCGGAGGCATTGTGGATGACTGCTTCGGGGCGCAGAGATCAAACCTGTGGAGTCCCTCTCTGTCTCGATAGCTGCTCTCCGGCCGGAGCGGCCAGCTCACGAACGTCCAGTCACCGTTTGCAGGCGGCGCTTCACATTGGTTGCTAGCGCAGCGATCCCTTCCGTATTGGGCAGGTAGTTGATGTAGCGGATGTGCTGGAGGTCGAATGGCACATCAGTCTGGTGCTGACTGATTAGTATGACCTCCGCACCGATTGCGTGCGCGATGCCAGCTTCGTAGAAGACGTTGGGATTCCTGCCGCTCAAATCGCAGATAACCACCTTGCCCTTGCTGATCAGCGAGACGACGTCCTGGATGATATGCGTGTGAAYCCAGATGTCGTCGGCACGCTGGCAGGTCATGCCAAGCTCGGCAGCGACGCCCTGTATAGCGGTGTAGACATTCGCGAAGTTGGCGGCGAAGGGCATCATCACGGAGACGAGGTTCTCGTCAATCGGCGGTGGGGCCAGTTGAAACACGGTCGGTTCGCGCGGTGGTGGCTTGATGCCGCTCTTCAGAAGCACGCGGTACAGGTCCACGTCCTTGATAGCCCAGTGGTTGCGGCTGAACTCCCATTCCTCGATGGCGAGTTCAGACGCAAGTTGAATCAGGCGAGCTTGCGTGATTGGCGGCACATCCGCGTCGTAGACGTACTCGACTTGGTAGTCATTGCCGACGGTAGTCACGTTCGTGATCGACCCCAAGCGCACGAACTGTGGTTGGTCCCTGTAGGTTTCACCAGCGAACAGCGCCGGGATGCCACGCACGCCGGCAACGTCAAGTGTGCCCGTCACGCCGCCCGGCTTGAATCGTTCCTTCAGATCGTCGGCCGTGTGTTCAAACACACGTGTGCGATTCATCGTGCCACGGGTTCCGGTCCAGCCCATGTAGCCGGTCATTAGCAGTTGGTACATGCCGCGCTCCCTCTTATTCAGATATCCATCGTACCCCGCCTGGCGGGCCAAATCTGAATGTCCGCTATCTGGTAATGAATCTGGGTTGATCGAAGACTGCTTTGTGTCGGTGGCAGTCGTTCATTAACGATTGATTGCTATCAGACGCCTTGGTTGATTTTCGCCAACTAGTACTGGTCCTTACAAGCTAGCTGGTCAGGAATTCCCGGATCAATGCTCTGTGATTTCCGGAATACGCACGGGGAGGGTAACTTGATGTGACTGAGTTCTTGGGGCATACAAGGGCTCAACGTGACTGGCACAAGGCGCGTGCAGAAACCTTGATACAGGGGCTGCGCTTGAAGGCATCCAACGCAACATTGGGTGAAAMGGATTTACGAGTTATCAATGATTTACTGGAGACAGAACCATGACTGAAGCCCCCATAGCACCTGAAGCGTTGGCTGAGATAGCCCAGCTCGCCAGAAAGCAGGCGCATAAGGTGCTTGGAAAAATACCGCTATTAGGCCCTGTGGCCTGGCTCATGATGCAGCAAACCGCTAGCCGTCACACCCTGCTCAGCGAGTTGGAGTGGCGTGTTCTGCCGCCGGTTATCCTCGATCAGGCCAAGCTTTATGTGAAAGATGACGTGCCTGTGGCATTTGCATCATGGGCGCGGCTTAGCGATGCTGTGGCGCATCGCTACAAGGGTACTCCTCATCAGCTGATCTTGACGGACTGGAACTCGGGTGATCAGATCTGGTTGATCGATGTGGTTACGCCGTTTGGTGGTGCACAAGAGGTTCTCAAGGATTTGCGCGAGAAGGTGTTCGAGGGAAAAGTCGTACATCAGCTGGTACCGACCGCCCCTGCGCAGGCCAAGGTGTTGACATGGCCCGCGATAGGCGCGGCCTCGAGTCACTGAATTCGGGCTGGCATAAAAGAAATACTCTCGAAGACATCGACGGTGGAACGTCAAAGATCCGATTGTGTGGATCTGCCTCAAAGTGCGCCGCTGTTTCCGCGATTTTGTTGCCTCGATTCCCAGCCAAGGCTAGTCCACCGGCGTCTTGTCAGACATACACCTGTATAGCGTGCCGTATCGCCTTCAGGTCTGGGGTAAGGCTGCCGCTGCATCGACCAGATAGCGAGCTGCATCCTTGATCGCTGCTGCTAGCTCGGGGTCGGATTCCATCTGGTCCAGGACCGGGTCCGCCAGCCGCTTCCAGTCCACGTCCTGCACTGCGTTGCCGACGAATTCCTGCATCAGGACGGATTCCATGAACAGCTGGAATACCTTGCGTGGTTGCCGTGAGTCATCTCTGGAAAGTGCGCGTATCCGTTGCAGAAGTTGTTGTTTAAGTTTGGGCTCAAGCAGCGCCAGCGAGTCGAGAAACGGTTTGATGTTCCCTGCTTGTTCCCGCTGGAGTTCGGCGGTTTTTCCCTGCGAAGGAGCATCAAGCGGCGCCGGCCTTTTCGGATCGGTGGCATTGGGGCGAAGAAACGCGCCTAGGCGGGAAGAGGGATCAATTGTGGGCATGGGGCTTGGTTAAATCCAGATGGGGTTAGCCATCTCAATTCGGGTGGTTATGGCGCTGGTAGTTTGAAAGCAGCACATGGTTTTCTTCGGGCCCGTCTGTGGCGACTGGTGGAACAAGGTCCGGGATCGATGCTTTCAATTCGGCTATTCGGGCGATGATTTTGCGTATGTCGCCAGAGAGAGCTTCATTTTCGGTGTTCCTTGTCAAACCGTCTTCGTAGTGTTTGACGGCGCCTTCGAAGTCGTCTTGGGCGAGCGCCGCGTAGCCGCGAACGAAATACGGCAGGGGATCGCTTTCGGGGAGGTCGAGTAAAGGTTGCCAGCTCACCAATGCCGCGGCAGCCCTGCCGGAGCTGAATTGCAATGTTCCAAGCTGGTACCTTGCCATGGGGAATTCTGGCGAAAGAAGGACAGCATTGGAAAGTGCCAGCTCGGCCTGTTCCAGCTCTCCGTGAGCCGCGTGGTGGGACCCGATCAAAAACAGCGGGATGCCCCAGGTGGGGTCGACAGCCGCGCACTCATGAAAAAATTCAAGTGCTTGCACCTGGTTTCTGCCGGCTGCAATGCCCTGTTGGAGCAGAGCCTGTGCCTGCGAACGCGCGGAAGGTATTTGTGTCATGGTGGGCATCATTTCAGATTCGAAATTCGCTGAACGGGTGAGGGAATTTTGCGCCGGGGTGACTGCGTGGAACCATTCCCAGAGGTTCCCGCTGGTGACCGAATGAAACAGGAAGCAGGCCGGGCACCAGGGCCTTCGTGACCGTAAGCTGTGTTCGGCCCTGATCGACAAGGGAGTGCCGGGGGGTGATATCAATGGCGACAGGGCGCAGGCCTTGCCCGGAAAAACGCCCAAGCAGCAAGTCTAGCGAGTAATTCACCTCCGCTGTCGGCCAGGGGGTGCCGGTCACCTCACCGGACGGGAACAACATTCTGTCGGCGCGCCTGAAATGGCGTTTGAGTCCATACAGCCCAAAATGGTGTTCGGCCGTTTCGACCTGTTCTGCAAGTTTGATAGGGGGACGGTACCCTCGCATCCATGCATGAATCCTCGCTTCCAGTTTATCGATCGCGCTGTTGACGGCGTCGGTAAAGCAGGAGCCTGCCGCGCTTGCGGTAGCCGTGAAATGCCTTTCCTCGTGCTGAGCAGAGACCATCGCGACCTGGGCGTACGCTGTGGAGAGTTGCTGGACCGTGATGATGCATCCTTCGCTTGCAAGCCCATCGAGGCGCTGAGCCAACTCCCTCGGCCATTGCGCTGGCGGGTGGACAATGCCTGGTTTTTGGGCCAGCCAGTGCCTCATCAGTGAGTCTTGTTCGATGGCGGCATGCAAAGCCCGCACCGTTGCTTCTTCTTGTGAAGTGCCGCTGCAGCAACCGGAAAAGTTGGCCTGCGTGTAGCATTTTTGCGGACAGTGCCCCAAGGCTGTCAGACCAGCGCGGGAGAAAACCAGCTCTCCCAGGACATGAACTGATTTCCCGGTGCAGAGGTCTACCCCTTCAACCCAAGGGTAGACCTGCGACTGCGAAAACGGCAGGTAGGGGAAATTGGGGAGTTTGTACTGTACGTCCGCATAGCGCACGAATTGCTCAGGGTTCTGCGCGTTCCCGATCTCGCTGATACGGCCCTGGACAATTTTGTACGCTTGTTCATGACCTGCGTGCGCGAGGGCGTTTTGAATGGCCTGGCGGGCCGCCTGCATCGAATCGGTGTGGCTACCCCAGGCGTGCGGCCCAACCGCACCTGTCCGTGCCCGGGCCAGGTGTACACCACGGTGAGGACTGGAAGATTCGGCATCCGCCCAGGAAAAATCAATTTTCGCAGCGCGGGAAGCTGCCTCGATTTGTTCGGGTGAGGGTTTGGCGCCAAACATCGCCGTGCCCAGCAGCAACTGGCGGTGCAAGCCGCACATGAGGGCGATGGGCTGCTCCTGGTAACCGCCGATCGTCGCGTAGCCCAGGCCCAGTGCATCGGCGCTCAAGGCTCCGTTGTGCAGCGCGGCTCCTGCTTCCATAAAAAGGTATTGCAGCGAACGGCTGCGATAGCGCATCGCGCCGATAGCGGGATCGGCCGCTATAAAAATAGCGCCTGTGGCATAGGTTAATTCCCACGGCTTGAGGAAGGCGCGCGGTAGTTGCGCCGCAGTTTCGTCGATCTTCTGCAGGTAGATCATGCGCTCCTGCGGGTAGTGAAGCCGGTACACCCCCGGCGCATAGCCATCGACCTGGCGCTGCAGTGCCAGGTAAATTTCCAGCAGGTGCATCCCTCCCGCTGAAGCAAGGGCCCGATGAGGCAAATAGCCTGTGCGAGGATGTTTGATGTGCACAACCCCGGCAAGCGACCACAGCAGCTGGTGCAGCGCAGAAGCGGATACCGTTCGATCGTCAAAGGTATTGCTGGTTACGCGGGAGGATAGAAATCTGTCAAGCGGTGCACTTTCCACCGTGACGGCGGCCTCGGGCAAGACACTGGGCGCTTGCTCGGTATTCCACAAGAACCGGCCCGCGATGCCGTTAGTGAGCGCGGGAGATGCTCTGATACCCAAAGGGCTGAGCTGGAACGCATAACGCGCCGCATGAGCACTCGCCAGGCTGGCATCGATCAATGCGCCTTCGCTGAGCAGAAAAGCCAGGAATTCGGAAAACTTTGCACGGGCCTGTGCATCGGCGATGCTGCTGACGGCCTGGTTGGCAGTGCGGGTGCCGTCGCATAAAGCGAAAACATGCTCCAGCAGGACCGCCGGCGCCTCTATCTCGACAATCTCGCCCGCGTGGCGAACCACCAGCATGGCTTTGCGGCCCTTGCTACGTATGCAACTCGCGCCCGCCAGCATGGGCGCCAGGCGATCCCAATCGGTCAGGCAGGCTTCGACGGCCGCCGGCATTCTGGGGTTCAGGATGCTGTTGTACGTACCTGTGCGAGTCATTGCGGGAGTGCTGTGATCCACTCATTGGCGTCGTCCCGGAGATTTCCGACCGGCGGGCGGGTGATGCGGATGTCAATAGGCACGTAGATGTCTCCGAAGAGGGTAATTGGCTGCCTGGCGCGCGAAGTCGTGCGAGACAGAGTCGAGAGGCTCCGGCCCCATCGGCGAAGCGCTCACTAATATATCCGCGCAGTTCGGAATTTGTTTGCTTTTTCTGCGGACCATCGCATTCGTTTGTTCTCCGCTGTCACTTGTCATGGCTACCTCGTCAGCCATTGCACTATCCCAGTAAATCAAGCCTTGCGCCGCAAATGGCAAGGCCTGTTGGTCTGGTGATTGAGGGTTTTCCTAAACAAAGTGGAGAAGGGGAGGATGTATTGATGAAATACCGTTGAGCAGTTCTCCAAAGGGTTGGAGGAGGGGGGGCAGGGGCCTGTGCCGGCGGTTCACCATTAGGTAGATCACATGGTTGCGATCGTCAGCGGAAATAGCCTGGGCTTGGGTTCAACGTCATTGGCCACGCTGGGGCGAGGCGGGTTGCTGGGGGCGGCCGGGCAGGGGCGAAGCGGCGAGCAGGCGTTTGTCAACGTGG
>NZ_JBFUBD010000121.1:0-7960 GCF_056405935.1 Polaromonas sp. P1_E3 | reverse complement strand
GCCCCCATCAGGGTGTACGGCTCGAACACCATGGAAAAAGCCTGGGCTACTGCGGTCCACATGAATGGTCAACTCCTGAAGCGTTTGGGGTATTGCCGGTCGATGCTTTGTTTGGCGGTGCGCAGTGCATACACGCAAGAGACGTTTCACCAGCTGTGATTGACAAGAATGCCCCAGGGCAGCGGCACGCGAAGCAGCTTGTAGAACATGAAGTGGATGACCAGGCTGGCGACCACGGCGACCAGCAGTGACCTCCCCAGCGGAACACGCAGCACATAAAACATGGCCGTCAGGATGAGTACCGCCGAAAGCAGGAAACCCAGCTTTTGTGCCGCGACGATGTAGAACACCACCGACGCTACCAGCACCACAAAACCAGCGACATGGCGCGGAGAACGCACCCAGTCTCCGGGTGTCACCCAGGGCGCAGCCTTGCGTTCGCGCCATCCCCGAGCCATCAGGATGAGCCCACACACGAGGATGCCCGCAGCGATCAGGCCGGGGAACAGGGCCGGGCCAACCTGCTGGCCCGGAATCTTCGGGTAGGACTGAACGGTGAACAGGACCAGGCCGCCGAGAACGGCCAGGACCAGCCCGAAAATGGCGTCGTTGATTTTCATGCGAAGGCTTTCGAGTCGGGCCGGAACACGCGAAGGCGCTTGCCTTCGCAGTCCCTCCGCGTTGAGAGATGTGCAGCCGGAAGGCCCGGCCTTACTTGGCGATGCCCACGGCCTTCATCGTCGCGCCGAGCTCGGCGTCCGACTTGGCCATGAATTTGGCGAAGTCGTCCGGGCCCGCGTAGATCACGCCAAAACCGCGGCTTGCCATGAAGTCCGTGTATTCCTTGCTGGCAACAATCTTCTTGAGGGCTGCGCTGATCTTGTCACGCACCTCGGCGGGAATGCCCTTGGGTGCGACGATGCCCCGCCACGCGGCCATGGTCCAGTCGCTGCCTGTTGCAGCTTTGAGCGTGGGCACGTTCGGGTACAGCGCCGAGGGCTTGTCGTTCATGATGGCCAGGCTTTTCACTTTGCCGGCGTCAATMAGCGAACGCGCTTCGGGCAGTGACACCGGCGCGATCTCGACACCGCCTGCGATCATGTCCTGCAGACCGGGAGCGGCGCCGTTGCTGGGCACCCAGGGTACCGCGGCGGGATCGATCTTCTGGTCGCGCAGCATGCCGGCAATGGCCAGGTGCCAGATGCCGCCCTGCCCCGTGCCCGACGCCTTGAATTTTCCGGGATTGGCCTTGATCGCAGCCAGCAGGTCGTTCACGGTTTTGTATGGAGCGTCGGCCCGGACCTGCACGCCAGCAGGATCGGCATTGACCAGCCCCAGTGGGGTGTAAGAGGCGCCGGAGAGCTCGGTGAGTCCTTGCCAATGCATCATGCTGATCTCGACCGTGGCCATCCCGATGGTGTAGCCGTCTGCGGGCGCCGACGCGATGGCGGCGTGCCCCACCACGCCATTGCCACCCGTGCGATTGACCACGGTCACCGGCTGGCCGAGTTCTTTTTCAAGCAGGCTGCCCACGATGCGGGCCGTGGCATCGGTGCCGCCCCCTGCGCCCCACGGCACGATCAGCGTCACCGGGCGGCTCGGGTAACCCTGCGCGGCGGCAGGGAGCGCGGCGGCAGCCAGTGCCAGGCAGGCTGCGGCGCCGGCAGCGCGTGCAACAAAAGAACGGCGGGAAGAGGCTGGCATCGATGTCTCCTTGGATGGTACGGGGAGGYCCCGTGTGTTTTTGAAGTCACTCACGCGGCAGACAAGCCGCCTTTCGAAGCCGCTGACTCTAGAACAATTGCCACCCCAAGGCACTAGGGTGAACCATGGTAAACGTATGACGATTGACAAATGCTCACACCCGGACGGCTGGGCCTTGGCCGGTAACAGGTCAAACGAGTGCCCGGCAGGCCCCGCTGACACGCACCTGCGCGTTTCCTGAGCGCGCCAACCAATTGAACGTCAAGCACGATGTGATGAGCCGGTTGCCGCCCCCTTGAAGCGCGAGTTTTTCGGAAGAGAACCGGCCGCTTAGCACCTTGGCATTACAGAAACTTTCCAAAACGCCAGAGCGGCCCCGCATTGCCGGGGGTTTCTCCCTAGACGCGGAATTTTGCAGCTTCACATAATTAGTGCGTCGTTCAAACTAATTGTGAAGTGCCGGATTTGCGGCGGAACGATCACCGATTCAGCGGAGTTTTCACACCACACGCCCGATCTGGGCAGAACTATCGGAGACATCATGAAACTAAAAACATCCCTTACCGCCATGGCACTCAGTCTGGTTGCCGCAGGCGCATTTGCACAAGTGACGGTCGGCGTCAGTTGGTCCAACTTCCAGGAAGAACGCTGGAAAACCGATGAGGCCGCCATCAAGACACAGCTTGAAAAATTGGGCGCCAAGTACATCAGCGCAGACGCTGCAGGCTCTCCTGAAAAACAGCTGGCGGACATCGACGGACTGATGGCCAAGGGTGCCAAGGTCCTGATCGTGCTGGCCATGGACAAAGACGCCATCCTGCCTGCCGTGAACAAAGCCACCAAACAAAAAGTGCCCGTCATCGCGTATGACCGCCTCATTGAGGCCCCCGGCGTTTTCTACATCACCTTCGACAACAAGGAAGTCGGCCGCATGCAGGCCCGTGCCGTCTACAAGGCCAAGCCCAAGGGCAACTACGTGATGATCAAGGGCTCCCCCACCGACCCGAATGCCAATTTCCTGCGTGAAGGCCAGCAGGAGATCATTGACGCCGCCGTCAAGAAAGGGGACATCAAGATCGTGGGCGAGGAATACACCGAGGGCTGGAAGCCTGAAGTCGCCCAGAAAAACATGGAACAGATCCTGACCAAGAACGGCGGCAAGGTCGATGCCGTGGTTGCGTCCAACGACGGCACCGCCGGCGGTGTCGTGGCGGCACTGAGTTCCAAGGGCCTCAAGGGCGTGCCGGTGTCGGGCCAGGACGGTGACTTTGCCGCCCTGAACCGCGTCGCCATGGGCACACAGACCGTGTCGGTATGGAAAGATGCCCGCGACCTCGGCAAACAGGCAGCCAGCGCAGCCGTCAATCTGGGTGCCGGCAAAAAAGTCGACGGCGCGACCTCCTGGAACGGTGGCGAGAAAAAGATCGCCCTGCAGGCGCAGTTTCTCAAGCCTGTGCCCATCACCCGCGACAACCTCGACGTCGTGGTGAAGGCCGGCTGGATCAAGAAGGACGAGCTCTGCAAGGGTGTCACCGGCGACGTCGCCGCCTGCAAGTAATACGGGCTTTCAACCAACTGCTCCCGGCCCTGCGCAAGCAGGCGAGGCAACCAGCCTGTAGGTTGCCTGGGGGAGCGCTGCATTCTCAAGACCATGCAATTTCCCGTTCGGTTCCTGCGCAACACTGCTGTCGATTGGCGGCTGGTATTCATGGGGGGTGTGCTCGCCGTCCTGGCGGGCGTATTCCAGGTTCTTTCGGGCGGCATTTTCCTGTCGCCTGAAAACCTCTACAACATCGCCCAGCAAACTGCCGTGGTGGGCATCGTGTCTACGGTCATGGTGCTGATCATTGTGGCCCGGCATATTGACCTGTCGGTCGGCTCGGTGATCGGTTTTGTCGGCGTGCTTATCGCCTACCTTCAATACACCCTGGGATGGTCCTGGCCGGCGGCGTCACTTGCCGGGCTGGCGGCGGCGCTGGTGGTGTCGGTGTACCAGGGATGGCTGACCGCCATGCTCGGTGTACCTTCTTTTGTGGTCACGCTGGGGGGCCTGATGTCCTTTCGCGGCGCGGCATTTCTGGTGGCAGACGGCAAGACCCAGYCCGTCAGCGACGATATTTTTTTGCAGCTCGGTGGTGGCTACGATGGCGGCATCGGGGTGACCGCCACGTGGATCCTGACCGCATTCGTGAGCCTGGTGCTGGTGGTTCGCATGCTGTTGCGCCGCCGCGCCTCCACGCGTCATGAGATGCCCAACCAGCCCATGTGGGTCGATGTATTGCTGGTATTGGCGCCTGTGGCCCTGCTGGCCGCGTTCGCTGCCACCATGAACAGCTATCTGGTTCCCAACAAGGACGCCCCCCAGGGCATCCCCATACCCGTGCTGATCTGGGCGGCCGTGGCGGTGGTGATGTCCTTCATCTCCCAACGCACCCGTTTTGGCCGCTATGTCTACGCCATGGGCGGTAACCCTGACGCCGCGGTATTGGTCGGCATACCGGTCAAGCGTGTGACGCTCATGCTGTTTGCCCTGCTCGCGGTGCTCATCACCATCGCAGCGATCGTGTCGGTGGYCCGGCTGAATGCCGGCACCAATTCGCTGGGCACCGGAATGGAGCTCTTCGTGATCGCCGCCGCTGTGATTGGCGGCACCGCACTGGCTGGAGGCAGCGGCACCATCATCGGATCAGTGCTGGGTGCGCTCATCATGCAGTCGCTCGATAGCGGCATGCTGTTGCTGGACGTCTCCATCGGAAAGCGCATGATCATCATCGGCCAGGTGCTGATTGTTGCGGTGGTCTTCGACGTCCTCTATCGCAAGTGGGCGCAGGAAAGCTGACATGACCTCGCAAAACACTACCGAACCCCTGGTCGAGTTCAAGGACATCCGCAAGGCCTTTGGCGGCGTTCATGCGGTGGACGGCGTGAACCTGAACCTGTATGCAGGTGAAGTTGTCGCCGTGCTGGGCCACAACGGCGCCGGCAAATCGACGCTGATGAAAATGCTGGCCGGCGCTTTCCCGATCGATTCGGGCGAGATCCATGTGATGGGGCAAAAAGTGAATCTTCGGACACCGGCCGATGCGCAGCAGCAAGGCATCGAGACCATCTACCAGACGCTGGCGCTCGCCGACAACCTGGACGCCGTAGCCAACCTGTTCCTGGGCCGGGAAAAAATGACGGCCTGGAATACGCTGGACGACTACTTCATGGAGGCGCAGGCTCGCAAGGTGTTCGGCCGCCTGAACAAGAACTTCACCAACATCCACACGCCGGTGCGGCGCCTGTCGGGCGGGCAGCGCCAGGTGGTCGCCATCTCGCGCGCCATTTACTTCAATGCCCGCATCCTGATCATGGACGAGCCCTGCGCCGCCCTGGGGCCGGAGGAGTCCGCCATGGTGGCCAAGCTCGTGCTCCAGCTCAAGGCTGAGGGCGTGGGAATTTTCCTGATCACGCACGACATGCAGGATGTTTTTTCGCTCAGCGACCGCCTCGCGGTCATGAAAAACGGCCGCTTGGTGGGCACCTACCGCACGGCCGAACTTAACGAAGACCAGATCCTCGGCATGATCATCGCCGGCAAGCAGCCTGAAGGCCGGACACAGGCGCCGCATCGCATCACCTGAACCACCACCGGCCATGACCACCACAGGTGACCAGCAACTCGTCAAGCGCATCAACCGCAGTGTGTTGATGCGCTTGCTGCGCAACCAGCCGGGCCGCTCACGGGCGCAGCTGGCCAACCACAGCGGCTTGACCAAGTCGACGGTCAGCCTGCTGGTGCGCGAGCTCATTGATGAAGGCTGGCTCAGCGAAATCAGCATGGCCTCCGCCAACGGCGTGGGCCGGCCCTCTACCCCACTGCAAATCGACTGCCGCTCGCGCGGCCTGATTGGCGTGGAAGTGGCCGTGGATACCTTGCGGGTGGTGAGTGCATCCCTGCTGGGGCAGGTATTGTGGTCAACGCAGGAGCCTTTGCGCAGCACCCGGCCCCAAGACGTCTGCAGCCAGATTGCCAAACTGACGGTCGAGGCCCAGGCGCAGCTGGTGTCGCGCGGTGCGCTGCTTTCGGGTGTGGGCATCGGCCTGCCTGGTGCGTTTGACGAGACCACCGGTGTGGTCCGCTTTGCGCCCAACCTTGGCTGGCGCAATGTGGACTTTTTGCCGCAGATCACCCAGGCACTGATTCACGCAGGCCTGCCGCCCGTCCCGGTGCATGTGCAAAACGAAGCCGACACCGCCGCCTTGAGCGAATACGAATTTTCAGAAAACGACGGCAAGGATTCGCTGATTTTTGTGACCTGCGATGTGGGTGTAGGCGCGGGCATCGTGCTCAACGACCGGCTCTTCACCGGCATGCGGGGCATGGCCGGCGAGATTGGCCACAGCATTCTGGAACTTGACGGCCCCCAGTGCTCCTGCGGACGGCGTGGTTGTGCGGAAGCCTTCATCGGCTCGGGCGCCATCGGCCAGCTGGCAGATGCGAAGCGGTCGGGACACTACCTGGGCGTGCTGTTGCAAAACCTGTGGACGACCTTCGATCCCAGCGTGCTGGTGGTCGGTGGCGCCTCCTGCCAGCGTTTTCCCGAGATGGTGCAGGTCGCCCAGGAGACGCTGCAAAAATATGCCGCCCATGCCGGGGTGAACGCTCCCGTGGTGCGTGTCGCACGTTACGGCCTGCTGGCTTCAGCGGCAGGTGCTGCCGCCCTGGTGCTTCACCAATACCTGCGCCCCATGCATCCGCGCGGCCGCCTTGTGGATAATGGCTTTTCCAGGGCCGTCAAGCCCAGGGCCGCAGAGCCAGCCACGGCCTCTTGAAGCCTTTCGTAGTCCGCCGCTGACACCCATCAGCGCCTCTACCCGATAAGGCAGCCGCCCCGTCGCACGCACACTGAAGCGACAACAATTCGTGGAGAAAAACATGTCTTTTGCGCTTTACATGATCGGTTTCGTCATCTTCCTCGCCGGTGTCATCTGGGGCGCCGTAGTGGCAGGTGTGCCCCACCTCTATATCGGCATCGGTGCACTGATCTTCCTGGGCATAGGCATCTTTAGCGCCGTAAGCCGCACCCGCAGCAAAGACCCGTCCTAAGCGGCCATCCACCGCTATTCTTTCGATATTCCCTGGGACGCTTCCTGCCACAGGTCCTGCGTCCTCAAGGCCTCCTGCAATTGCGCCAGCACCGTGCTCGCAATACGCAAGGGGCCTTCTTCCATCTGTGCGGCCAGGGCATTGGCCCATACCTTCTGGCCGGCTTGTATGGTTTGCAGGGCCGTGCGGCCTCTGGATGTGAGCTTTAGCAATTTGGCCCGGGCATGGGCCGGATTGTGTTCATAGGCGCAGAGCCCATCCTCCACCAGCAAATCGGCCACGCGCTGCACGCTTTGCCGCGTGAGGTTCATGGCGCGAGCGATCTGCGCCACCGACAAGGGGGCGCCCTCCACCGCCGCCAGCACCTGCCAGCGCGACGAGGTTTGCCCGGCAGGCGCGGCCAGCGCGTCACCTGCTGCGATCAGCAGCCCGTTGAGTTGCATCACCTGCACCACAAGCCAGCTCAAGGTATCAGCGGCCGGCGTGCGCTCGCCGTTTTCGCCGGCAACCTTCAGTTTGACAGCATGCTGTCGCTTTACTATACTTTCGGACATGACAACATTCTGTCATATCACACGCCTCTCTTCCACGGCCCTCTGAAAGGAACTCCCGCCATGCTGAAAACCTACACCGGAAGCTGCCATTGCGGCGCTGTCCGCTTTGAAGCCGACATCGACCTCAGCAAAGGCACCGGCAAGTGCAACTGCTCGATCTGCACCAAGACCCGGAACTGGAACGCACTCATCAAACCCGACGCCTTCCGGTTGCTGACTGGCGAAGACGCGCTAAGCGACTACCAGTTCGGCACCAAGAGCGGCCACCACCTTTTTTGCCGGCACTGCGGCGTGCGCTCCTACGAGCGCGGCTACCTTGAGCAGATAGGCGGCGACTACGTGTCCATCAAGCTGGCGTCCCTGGACAACGCCGAGCCGGAAGAACTCATCAACGCGCCGGTCAATTACGCGGATGGACGCAACAACGCCTGGTGGAATACGCCCGCGGAAACGCGGCACCTGTAAGGGCCCGAAGCCGGGCGCTCTTCAGGCCCAGGCCCACCCCCTGGACCGGCGCCGCAGTTCCACAAGCGAATGCACGGCCGACCGTTCCCCGTACAAAGCCCCGCAGCCGAAAGGCGCCGGGGCTTTTTGCTGCGTAGCACAGAGG
>NZ_JBFUBD010000120.1:0-8187 GCF_056405935.1 Polaromonas sp. P1_E3 | reverse complement strand
GGGCAGGCACGGTGGCTGCGCCGGCCCTCCTGGGCCTGCATCCGCACGTGTCGCATGACTACCTTTATCCACTGCTCATCGGCACCGCGGCAGTGCTTGCCAGCAGCATTGAACGGGACCTCGCATTCAGGGCAGCGCGCAATGCCCTGTTGCTATTCATGGCTGCAGGGTTGCTGCTGATCCCTTTCAAACCGTCGCTGGTACTGGATCTGTCCTATACCCAGGGCTTGCTGCCGGGCGTACCGCGTCTGGCAGGGCTGGCCGCACACGCGGTGTCACTCGGCATGCTGGCGCAACTGGGCTTGCTGTGCCTTCTCGCCCGGCCGCTGCAACGCGTCTGGCTTAACCGGCTGGCATGGGGAATGGGGCTTCTTGTGCTTTTTCTCGCCCAATCCAAGACGGCCTGGATTTCTTTCACGCTGTGCTCGGCTTGCATCCTCGCTGTACGGCGGGGCCCTGAATTTCTGCGCCGTGCCAGCGACCCGGTACGACCGGAATTTGGCATCGTCTCGCTGGTGGGGTTCATGTTTGCGGTGGCTGGCATAACGCTGGCGCTGATGTTTGGCGATATCGATGCAAGGTTATCGAGCTTCTTTGACAGCGCCCAGGGCGCGCAACTGGCCTCCATGACCGGCCGTGACCAGATATGGGCCATTGCCTATGACGAATGGCAGCGAAACCCGGTATTCGGCTACGGTCCGACCCTGTGGGATGTCAGCTTCCGCGACAGCATCGGCATGCCCAACGCGACCCATGCGCACAACCAGTTTATGGACACGCTGTCCCGCTCCGGCGCGGTAGGTGCGGCTGCACTGGTGTTGTATGCCCTGGTACTGCTGGTTCTTTCCATTCGCTATGCACGTGCCAGTGGCGGCCTTTCATTGGCGCTATTTGTGGCGCTGGCCCTGCGGTCCATCAGTGAAGTGCCGCTGCTGCTGTTCGGTTATGGCCCCGAGCTCACCACCCATGTGCTTTTGCTGATGACGCTGGCAGCGGCAGCGCATGAAGCGCACGCCCGACAAAAACAACCGGTGAGTTTTACGGAAAGTGCGGAGCCCCGCTTTGCCGGGAATTTCCATCCCTCGCCGGTTACCTCTCGAGCCCGACCATGAAATTTTCCGTCGTCATCCCGCTTTATAACAAGGCGCCATACATCAACGACACCATCGCCTCGGTGCTGGCGCAATCCTTTTCGGATTTCGAAATCATTGTGGTCGACGACGGCTCCACCGACGGTGGTGCGGAACTGGTGACATTCATACCCGATCCTCGGCTGCGTCTGGTACGCCAGGCCAACGCGGGCGTTTCGGCAGCACGGAATCTGGGGATTTCGCTGGCAGAGGGTGAATGGGTGGTTTTTCTCGACGCCGATGACTGGCATCACCCGCAATACCTCGCAACCCTTCTGGAAACGCAAGCAGGTTACCCGCATGTGGATACGGTCGCTACCGACTTTCTGCCCGTTCCTGACACTCCCACCATGTGGCCGCCGCGCTGGCCGGCGCTGTCATCCCAGCCGGAGGTGGAACTCATCACCGATCTGCCGCGGCGCTGGATGGTTGCACCATCGCTATGCACCAGCGCCGTGTCCGTGCGGCGCGCGCGCCTGCTGCAGATGCAGCCCTGCTTTCCCTCGGGGGAATCGCACGGCGAAGACCTGGATCTATGGTTTCGCCTGGCAGAGAAAACGCCTGTTGCGCTGGTACGGTCTCCCCTGATGGCATATCGGCTGGCGGTGGAAGGCGGCCTGACCACACATCATCCCGAGCTGGCCATGCCTCCGTTCCTGGAACGCATGCGCGCGCGTGCGCTCTCAGGGGCTCTGACCAACAGGCAACGCCGGTCTGCGTTGTGGCTGGTGGCTCAACACGAGTTGACGCTGGCGCGGCAGGCACTGGCATCCGGAAGCCGCCGTGAAGGTTTCGACTGGCTGATTCGTGCACACCGCGCGGCTACGGGGAGACGCTGGTGGCTGACTGCGGCCATGCTTTTCATGCCTGGCCAGTTGGTGAAAAACTGGCAGCTCTGGCGCACGCACCGGACCATTCACGCCGGCAATCCGGCCGAAGCAGGATAAAAAATGAACCAGAAATTGCCTCGCAAAATGACACCCCTGTGGCATTCGTGCCGGGTCTCCGTGGTCATCAAGGCCCTGAACGAGGAACAACGGATTCGGGCGACCATCGAGAGCGCGCTGCGTGCCGTCTCTGCTGTTGGCGGAGAGGTCATCCTGGCCGACTCCTGTTCGACGGACCGCACAGTGGAGCTGGCCTGCACGTACCCCATACGCATCGTCCAGCTGGCCAATCCCAATGAGCGATGTTGTGGCGTCGGCCCGCAGCTCGGCTACCAGCATTCGCACGGCGACTTCATTTATATCCTCGATGGCGACATGCAGATGCAAGAGGGCTTTCTTGAGAAAGCCCTCGCCTTCCTGGATACGCATGAGGATGTTGCAGGCGTGGGCGGTCGCGTGGTGGAACAAAACACCGAGAGCCTGGAGTACATGGCGCGTGGAGAACGGGACTCGCCACACCTGCGGCCGGGAAAAGTGGACCGGCTCGACGGCGGCGGGCTTTATCGCCGCACCGCCATTGAAGCGGCAGGTTATCTTTCCGACCGGAACCTTCACAGCTACGAAGAATTTGACCTGGCCATAAGGCTGCGTGCCCTCGGCTGGCGCCTCTGGCGATTGCCGGTGGACGCCGTCAATCACTTCGGCCACGACGCACCACCCTACCGGCTTTTAATGCGGCGCTGGCGAACCCGGTATATCTGCGGGCTCGGCGAGCTGGTCCGCGCGGCAGCGGGCAAGCCGCGCCTGCATCTGGCCCTGGAGGGATTGCGGGAGTTGCGCCTGTATATGGCAGTGCTCGGCTGGTGGGCTGTCATGGCGAGCCTGGTGTTCTGGCCCGTTCCTGCATCTGTGCGCCTGGCATTCTTCTGCATCATCGCCACGGCGCCGGTGTTGCTGATGACCTGGCGAAAACGGTCCGCCACCAAGGCACTTTACTCAGTGGTTTCCTGGTGCTTCAATGCCGCAGGCCTCATACGGGGGCTGCTTCGCAGGCAGCGGCCAGCTCGCGAGACCATCGCAAGCCGGATTGTCAAGGACTCGGCAATAACCTATCACACTGCAATCCAGGGAGCTGCCAATTGATGGGTTCCGAGACAGACCTGCAGAGGCGGCACGCGACGCAGCAATTTACCGGTGTACAGATCCTGAGGTTTGCCGCAGCCATGCTTGTCGTGGTCATGCACATTACCCAGGCCATTTCCATCCACGTCAGCGGAACCGGTCCCACCCACTATTGGGCAGACGGCTCCGCAGGTGTCGATATCTTCTTTGTCATCAGCGGCTTTGTCATGGCGATGTCGACCTCCACGCTGCCGTCAGACGCCGGGTCACGAACGGGTGCTGCCTGGGTTTTCATGCGAAGGCGCCTGCTGCGGATCGCACCGCTCTACTGGTTTTACACCTTGTTGAAGGTCGCCCTTCTGCTGGCCTTGCCAACCCTCGCATCCCGCGCGTCCGTGGAGCCCGGCCATTTGACAGCGTCACTTTTATTCATCCCGGCCGTGAGCCCGTGGGGCCTCGTATTACCCACCCTTCCCGTCGGCTGGACATTGAATTTMGAGATGCTTTTTTATGCGATTTTTGCGGCGGCCATTGCTTGGGGGGCGCCACGCATCCGGTTTTGCCTGTTGGTCTTCTTGCTCATTTACACGGCGGGGCGTTATGTACCGGGCTCAGTCATACTGGATTTTTACGCCCAGACCATTGTGTTTGAGTTCATTCTTGGCATTTGCATTGCCTATGCCTTTTTGCATTTCCGGCGCGCGTCGCCTGGAGTCGGCCTGGCCGTCATGGTGTTTGGCGTGGCGTTCATGTTTGCCCCCGACTGGGGACGCTCGGTTGACCGTTTTGCCACATGGGGCTGCGGCGCGGCGCTGGTCGTGCTGGGGTCGCTCTGGCTGGAGCCATGGACCTCACGCGCACCGCTGGCCTCCCGCCTGTCTTTTCTGGGTGACGCATCCTATTCCATCTATCTCTCACACACCTTCGTGGTGCCGGCCGGCGTATTGGCGTTGAAAAAGATGGGCATGCAGGACAGTCTTGCCATCGTGCTCGCCGTAGGCATGGCCGTGGTGGTTGCCGGCTGTATCTCGTATGTGTGGCTGGAACGGCCCATGACCACCTTTTTCAAACGCGCATTCTTTAAAAAGCCGGGTCTTTCTTATCAAGGTACAGGGAAATAATCATGAGAAGTGAATCGCTGCCGCATTCGGCCGCACAAACGCGCGAGGGGCGCTATATCTACCTAGCGTGCCCCTGGACGCCCAAGGGCGGAGGCATGTTCAAGGTCGCCGATTACCTGATCCAGGCCCAGGTGTTTTCAGCCCCTGCCGACGCAGCGGAGCTTCGCCCCCTCGATACGCGCGGCGGATCCAATGCCTTGTATTCATTCTGGGTATTGGCAACTGCACTGGCCCGTGTCGTGCGCGGAAAGCTCAACGGCCGGCTTGCGGGTGTTCACGTGAATATGGCCGAGCGCCTGAGCCTCTTTCGCAAGAGCGTCATCATCATTGCCTGCCGGGCCCTTGGTGTTCCGGTGGTGCTCCACTTGCACGCCGCACAGTTGCACCATTTCTACAGGTCACTCCCCCGTCCGCTGCAAATGCTGACGCGCTGGGTGTTTTCATTGCCCGCCAGTTGTGTGGTGCTGGGATCGTCGGCACGGCGTTTTGTGATTGAAGAGCTCGGTGTGCAGCCCAATCGTGTGGAGATCGTTATCAATGGTGTTCCCGAACCCACGCATGCAAGGCGCATCGCCTCGGAACAAACTGTGCAGCGCGTGCTTTTTCTGGGAAATCTTTCAGAGCGCAAAGGGGTATCTGATCTTTTACAGGCACTCGCACTCCCCGGGTTTGATGCCTCGCGAACCGAGGTCATCCTCGCAGGTGGCGGCGATATCGAGGCCTACCGGCTCAAAGCAAGGCAACTGGGCGTTGAGGCGATGCTTGATTTTGCAGGCTGGTCCGACCAGCAGCAGGTCGCGCGCCTGATGGCTCGCGCAGATGTCCTGGTCTTGCCTTCTTACGACGAAGGCCTGCCGCTGGTCATCCTGGAAGCCATGGCCAACGGCGTTGCCGTGGTCTGCAGCCCCGTTGGCGAAATCCCGTCGGTATTAACCGATGGCGTCAATGCCTGTTTTGTGCAGGCCGGTGACGCGGCCGGTATCGCCCAGGGCCTGCAGAGGGTGCTCAACGAGCCGGCGCTTCGAACCTCGCTGGAGCGCAACGGGCGCGCACTTTACGAACAGAACTTCTCTCTGGCACGCTTTTTTTCCAGCGTTGCACGTATCCACCAACGCAATTTCGGTGTGGCGGCCCAGCCGCTGCGTGCCGTCAAATCCATCCAGGGTTCGTCCGCATGATTTCGCAGGCTGATGACGTCCAGGGAGGCAGTCGCCTTCAGGCCGACGTATGCATCGTCGGCGCCGGCCCTGCGGGTATTGCATTGGCGCTTGCCTTGTCAGAGCAAGGGCATTCCGTGCTCCTGCTGGAGTCCGGACAGCTTCAGGCGCACGCACCTACCCAGGCGCTCTGCGAAGGAGAAGTCGCGGATGAGCGGCTGCACAGTCCGCCCGGCAAATACCGCCAGAGGCGCCTGGGCGGCTCCACGGCAATCTGGGGCGGTCGCTGTATGCCATTCGATCCCATTGATTTCGAAACCCGAAGCTACATTCCGCACAGCGGGTGGCCRCTGTCCTATGACGACCTGCTTCCCTACTATCCGCGCGCCAACTCCCTGGCGGAGGCCGGACGGTTCATTTATGACGCCAGTGACGCGCTGGCTCCAGAAGCCGGGCCGATAATTGCGGGATTCGACAGTTCGCGCGTTCTGACCAACGGGCTGGAACGGTTTTCCTGCCCCACGCATTTCGGCGACCGCTACGCACGGCGGCTTGAAATTGCCCCCAACGTTCAGGTACTGCTGGGAGCCAATTGCACTGCGGTGCGGCTGCAGGCTGACGGGAGGGCCGTACGTGAACTCGAGATACGCACCCTGGCAGGAACGCACTTCCGGGTGACGCCGAACACCACGGTGCTGGCTATGGGGGGACTTGAAACAGCGCGCCTGTTATTGGCGTCGCAGGACGTTGTTCCACAAGGCGTGGGCAACCAGCATGATGTCGTGGGACGCTATTACATGTGCCACATTGCCGGCAACGTCGGCACCCTGACAGTGCATGGGCCCGTCGGCAATGTGCGGCACGGCTACGAAATTTCACCGGAAGGCATCTACTGCAGGCGCAGATTGTCGGTGGCTGCGCACGAGCAGAAACGCCTGGGCCTTGCCAACGCAGTTGCCCGGCTGCACTTCCCGCGTATTACCGACCCTGCGCACCGCAACGGGGTGTTGTCGGGGCTGTTCCTGGCCCGCAAGCTGATCAGTTATGAATACGGCAAACGGCTCAACGACGGCCACAGCACCGGTGCAGGCACTTACGCCCGCCATCTCCTCAATGTGGTGGCCGATCCTCTCGACACCACAGCTTTTCTGACACATTGGCTGGCCAGGCGCTCTTTCGCAGAACGCAAGTTCCCGTCGGTCATCCTGCGTAACCGCACCAACCGCTTCAGCCTTGAAATGCACGGCGAACAAATCCCCCAGGCCCACAGCCGGGTCACGCTTGCCGGGACTGTCGATGCGCTGGGTATGCCTCGCCTGAGAGTGGACTGGCGCTACAGCCAGGCTGATATCGACTCCGTCCGCGGRACCCTGGACGTGATGGCGGAGGAATTCGCCCGCAGTGGAAAGGCTAGCCTTGAGTACAACCGCCAGACGCTGGAGGACGATCTTGTACGCTTTGGCGCCTACGGAGGGCATCACATCGGCACTGCGCGGATGGGCAATGACGTGCGCACCAGCGTGGTCAACGCCGACTGCCAGGTTCACTCGGTGCACAACCTCTTTGTCGCCGGGAGCGCTGTTTTCCCCACGTCGAGCCAGGCCAWTCCGACCTTGACCCTGATTGCCATGTCCCTCCGGCTGGCTGACCTGCTGTCGCGCCGGCTGCGTGCGGAACGGGCACCTGTTCAGTTGAAGGAGGCCGCATGAAGATACTGGTATTGGGAGGATCGGGCCACGTCGGCAGACGCCTTCTGGAAATGCTTCAGGGCACTTCGTGGGCAATTGCGACGGGCGCGTCAAGGCGGAAAAGGCGTACTGAAGGCGCGGGAAATTTTCACGGGGAATGGCTGGAGCTGGACACCCGCGACACTGCACAACTTGCGGCGGCGTTGAAAGATTTTGATGCGGTCGTTAACTGTGTTGCGGGGGATGCGGCTTCGATCTCGGAAGGCATGCAGGCCTTGGTCAATGCCGCGCTCAAGGAGGGCTGTCCACGCATTGTTCACCTGAGCACCATGTCGGTCTACGGGCCTGCAGAAGGCCTGATCAACGAGGATGCGCCGTGCGACCCCAGTCTGGGCTGGTACGGCCGTGCCAAGTGCGAGGCGGAAGCCTGCCTGCAGGAATTTGTACGCCGCGGCGGAGAGGCCGTGATGCTGCGGCCAGGCTGTATTTTTGGCCCCGGCAGCGATCTCTGGGTTGGCCGTATCGGCCGATGGCTTCAGTCCGGACGGCTTGGCGACCTTGGCGTCGCAGGTGATGGCTGGTCCAATCTTGTTCACGTGGATGATGTGTGCCAGGCCCTGCTGGTTGCGCTGCAGCTGCCGGTAACTCCGGGCGAGCTGCCCGTTTTCAATCTGGCCGCGCCGGACAGTCCTCGCTGGAACGACTACTTTGTTGATCTGGCGCTCGAGCTCAAGGCAACGCCGGTGCGGCGCATCAGCCCGCGGCAATTGCAAGTGGACTCCTGGTTGGGAGGCCCGCCGCTGAAAGCAGTCGAGCGGGCACTGAAATTCCTGGGTAGCAGCAGCCGACGGATTCCCGAGGCGCTACCCCCCGGATTGCTCCGTTTATGGGCACAGCACATTCGACTCGACTCCCAGGCAGCGACGGAAAAACTGGGATTAACCTGGACACCCTACGCCACGGGACTGCACGACTCGACGCGATGGTTTTGTACCAGGGCTTCAGCTGGCAGCCCCACCGTGGAAAAAATATATGCGTTTCCTGACAGCTGATATTCATCGGAAATTCGGACGGTCTGACGG
>NZ_JBFUBD010000119.1:0-8286 GCF_056405935.1 Polaromonas sp. P1_E3 | reverse complement strand
GTGCAGGCCCTGCGGAAGCTCTACCCAGCCCATAAACCCTGCCAGCCCGGTCAGCAGCACGACAAGGTACAGGCGCACACCGCTGGCCCAGCCCAGCGCGCCGGCCAGGGCAATCAGTTGTGCGGTGTCCAACGCTTGCATCAAGTGATCCAGTTCGGTTTACGTTTCTGTAAAAACGATTGAACGCCCTCACGCCCTTCCGGGCTCACGCGCACATCAGCAATGCTTTCCACTGTCATCTGCACCAGCTCCGGCGTGATGGGCTGGCCGGCCACGTCCTGCACCAGTTGCTTGCACAGCTTCACGGCCTCCGGGCCGGCGTTGACAAGCGCCTTCACCATCTCGGCCACCTTGGCGTCCAGCGCGTCGGCCGTCACCACTTCATGAACAAAGCCTATCCGCAAAGCCTCAGCCGCATCGAAGCGCTCGGCCGTGAGGAAATAGCGATGCGCCGCCCGCGCGCCCATGGCGCGAATCACATACGGGCTGATGGTGGCCGGAATCAAACCCAGCTTCACCTCGCTGAGGCAGTAACCTGCCGTGTCTACCGACACCGCCACGTCGCAGGCGGCCACCAGGCCCATGCCGCCGGCATAGACGTCGCCCTGTATGCGGGCAATGACGGGCTTGGGGCATTCATAAACCGCCTGCAGCATGGTGGCCAGGCGGCCTGCATCTTCGAGGTTTTGCGCATGGGTGTAGTCGGCCATGCTGCGCATCCAGTTCAGGTCGGCGCCCGCGCAAAAGGCCGGGCCATTGGCCGCCAGCACCACGCAGCGCACCTCGCCGTGCATGCCCAGCTCGACAAAGGCTTGGGTCATCTCGGCGATGACCTCCTGGTTGAAGGCATTGCGCACGTCAGGCCGGTTCAGCGTGACGATGGCGAGCGGCCCATTCAAAGTGATCGTGAGGTGGTTCATGGCTGTGTCCAGACGACGTCATCGTCGACGGCGTAAAGTTTGCATTTGTCCGGCGATCTGCGGTTGCAGCTGTCAAGCGCCCGCTTGACCGGGTCTTCACCGCCCTCCGCCCAACCCCAGCCGCCGGTGGGTCCTATGGCAAACGCACGCGGAGCATCCTTGGAAAGAAAGACCTTGTAGCCGTTCTTGCCCGACGCCGACAGGAAAGACAGCTTCGGTTCATCTGCAATTGCCGCGAAATCGCTTTTGGGCGGCACCACGATTTGCGAGACTGATCCAAACCGGGCAAGCGCCGGCAAGGGCTGGCTGGGCAGGCCGACTTCATCGAGGAAACGCGTCACTTCCGGCTGCCAGATGGTTTGGCCTTTTGAGGCCGCAAACATGCTGTGCGAATCACTGCCGAACGTGCCAAACGCCACCACCCGCGCCTTGCCGCCGCCGGCGTTGTAACGCGCAGCCATCTCCTGCCAGGTGGTGGGCGTGAAGTAGCTGTCGTTATCGCCGTAAAACCAGAGCGAAGGAACGTGGGTGTCTGMCGCATAACCGGCAGCACCCCGCGCGAGCCCGGTTTCCCACCCGGCGCAGGTGTCCTGCCGCAAGCCGCCCGCAAAGTTCACCAGCCCCTTCACGCCCGGGTAGTTAAGCGCGCCAAAGGCCAGTGTTGTCCAGCCGCCATGCGACTGGCCCATGACCAGGATGCGGCTCTTGTCTGCATACGGCTGCGCAAGCGCGTAGTCCAGCACGGTCTTGACGTCTTCGGCCTGCGTGCGGCCATTGCTTTCCACATTGCAGCCGCCGTTGATATAGCTTCCGCTGGACTTTGAAAACCCCTGGCGCATCGGAACCAGCACCACGTAGCCGCGCTGCAAAAAATACCGCGCCGCATTGGCCGGCCGGTAGCGCGCCTGAAAGCGCGGGTCACCATAGGCCTTGCCATGGTTGATGACCACCACCGGAAACGGCCCAGGACCATCGGGCTTGTAGATCGTGGTCTCCAGCTCCGTGCTGCCCACAAAGGCTTTTTTGGACACCAGCACGACGGATTCATTGAGCGCGGCATTGAGCTCAGGCTCCTGTGCATGCACCTGGGGTGCAAAGCTGCCGCAGAGCCCCGCCAGCAAAAAGGCCCAGGCAGCGACTTGCCCGCGCAGCCGCGCATGCGTGGGGGTGATGTCCATGTTGTCCATGCCAGCCTCCTTCGTTTGTCGTTTACCGGTTTTTGTTTTCGCTCTCAACATTACATACGGAACACGCCAAACTTGGTATCGGGAATCGGCTGGTTCAGCGTGGCAGAAAGGCCCAGCGCCAGCACACGCCGCGTATCGGCGGGGTCAATCACCCCGTCGTCCCAACCCCGCGCAGTGGAGTAATACGGGTGCGACTGCTGGCCAAACTGGTCCAGCACGGGCTGCTTGAAGGCGGCCTCTTCTTCGGCGCTCCAGGTGYCGCCCTTGGCTTCGATCGCGTCGCGCTTCACGGTGGCCAGCACGCCGGCCGCCTGCTCGCCGCCCATCACGCAGATGCGCGCGTTCGGCCACATCCACAAAAAGCGCGGCGAATACGCCCGGCCGCACATGCCGTAGTTGCCGGCGCCGTAGCTGCCGCCGATGATCACGGTGAACTTGGGCACCTGGGCCGTGGCCACGGCCGTCACCATCTTGGCGCCGTGGCGGGCAATGCCTTCGGCTTCGTATTTGCGGCCAATCATGAAGCCGGTGATGTTCTGCAAAAACACCAGCGGCACCTTGCGCTGGCAGCACAGCTCAATAAAGTGCGCGCCCTTCTGGGCTGATTCGCTAAACAAAATGCCGTTGTTGGCGATGATGCCGACCGGCATGCCCTCAATGTGTGCAAAGCCGCAGACCAGCGTCGGGCCAAAGCGCGCCTTGAACTCATGAAACTCACTGCCGTCGACGATGCGGGCAATCACCTCACGCACGTCGTACGGTTTTTTCGGGTCGACCGGGATCACGCCATGCAGCTCTTGCGGGTTGTACAACGGCGGCGCCGGCGTGCGCAGGGCCTGGTCGAAGCGCTTGGTTTTGTTGAGGCTGGCCACGGCCTGGCGGGCCAGTGCCAGCGCATGCGCGTCGTTTTGCGCCAGGTGGTCGGCCACGCCTGAAAGCCGCGTGTGCACATCACCACCGCCCAAATCTTCCGCTGAAACGATTTCGCCAATGGCCGCCTTCACCAGCGGCGGGCCGCCCAGAAAGATGGTGCCCTGGTTCTTGACGATGATGGTCTCGTCGCTCATGGCCGGCACATACGCGCCGCCGGCCGTACAGCTGCCCATCACCACGGCGATCTGCGAAATACCCTGCGCGCTCATGTTGGCCTGGTTAAAAAAGATGCGGCCAAAGTGGTCGCGGTCAGGAAACACGTCGTCTTGATTAGGCAAATTGGCGCCGCCCGAGTCAACCAGGTAGATACAGGTGAGGTTGTTTTGCATCGCGACTTCCTGCGCGCGCAAATGCTTTTTCACCGTCATCGGGTAGTAGGTGCCACCTTTCACCGTGGCGTCGTTGCACACGATCATGCAGTCGACCCCATTGACGCGGCCAATGCCGGTGATGACGCCGGCGCAGGGCGCGCTGTCGGTGCCGTCGCGGTCGGGGTACATGTCTTTGGCGGCCAGGGGGCCGAGCTCCAGGAAAGGCGTGCCCGGGTCCAGCAGCATCTGCACGCGGTCACGCGGCAGCAGCTTGCCGCGCGACACATGCCGCGCCCGCGTGGCCTCACCGCCGCCCAGGGCGGCCTTGGCGACTTGCGCGTTCAGGTCGTCTACCTGCGCCTGCATGGCGGCGGCATTGGCCTGAAAGTCGACAGAGCGGGCGTTGAGTTTTGTCTCCAGAGCGGGCATGGCAATTCCTGAAATACGGGTGAAAGGCGCTGAAATCGGGACTGCAATGAGGCTGGTCTTCGCCAGGCCGTCGGGTGCGTAAGCCCTACCTTGGCACCAGATTAGCGCTAAACAGCCAGCTTAGCGAAAACCCGCCCCACAGGCACAGCCAATGAGGTTGCAAATCCTGCCACCTGAGCGGAAAATTATCCCTATGCCCACCAAAGCACCCGCCAAGCCCGCCACGCCACCCAAGGCCGCCACCCCCATGGCCTTTGCCAGAAGCATTGCTTCTGCCTACAAGCGCTACAACCAAAGCCCCGCAGAAGCCCTGAAACTGGCACAGATCACGCCAGCACAACTCAAACAAGGCAACGCCCACATCACCTCCCGCCAGATGGAGTTGCTCTCAGGCGCCGCCATGCAAGAGCTGGACGACGAAGGCCTGGGCGCCTTCAGCCGCAAACTGCCCTGGGGCAGCTACGGCATGCTGGCCCGCGCCTCCATCAGCTCACCCAACCTGGGCATTGCCCTCAAACGCTGGTGCCGCCACCACGCACTGATTGCCGACGACATCACCTTGCGCGTCACCACATCCGGCGACACCGCCGCCATCACGGTCGAAGAAAAAGCCCCCGGCAAGGTCGGTGAGTTTGCTTTGGTGCACGTGCTGCGCAACATCCACGGCCTGGCCTGCTGGTATGTGGATTCGCGCATTCCACTGCAGGGTGCACGCTTTCCGTTTGCCGCGCCGCCGCATATAGAGGCGTATGGGCTGATGTTCCCCGGGCCGCTGTTGCAATTCAATGCGGCGCAGGCAGAGATCCGGTTTGACGCGCGCTACCTGGCCTTGCCGCTACGGCGTGATGAAAAGGCCTTACAGCAAATGCTGCAGCGGGCTTTGCCGCTGACGGTGCTGCAGTACCGGCGCGACAGGCTGTTGGTAGAGCAGGTGCGTCAGGCCTTGGCGAACCCCGCGGTGGCTTCACACAATGCGGAGACTTTGGCGAGAGCGCTGAACATGTCGGCTCGCACACTGCACCGCCAACTGAAAGAGGAAGGCGCCTCACTGCAGGCACTCAAAGACGGCGTGCGCTTTCAGCAGGCCGCGGAACTGCTTCACCGCACCAGCCAGCCGGTGAAAAAAGTGGCTGCGGCGGCCGGCTTTGGCAATGAGAAAAGCTTTACCCGGGCATTTCGCGCGTGGTCTGGCGTCAGCCCCGGAGAGTTTCGCAAAAACCTGCAGGGCTGACAGGCCTTGATGCGCGCCTGGCATTGCACCAGACGCGCCCCTTCAGCCCAAGCTGCTGAAAGACCCGATGGGCTGCAGTTCCTGCGTGGCGGGCATTTCGTCACAGCGCGCCTTGATGTCTGCCGTGAAGGCCTTGAAGGCCGGCAGCCCCGGCAGCGGGCTTTCCACCACGCCGTCGCCGTACATCGCCACATGCACAAAGCTCACCCCGTCGGCCAGTTTATGTGTCTGGTAGCTCAGGCCGGCAGGCTTGACGGCCTGCAGCTCGGCGTACACGGCGCGAACGAGGCGCTCATTTTCTGCGGCCATTTCGGGCTTGACGCGGTAACGAACCATGACTGCTCTCATACTTTTGCTCCTGTGGGTTGAATGAAAATGGGTGCCTTGCCGCGCAGCCGAAGGGCTACCGCGGCACCGGCAAAAGAAAGAAGGGCGCAGGCCATCAGCGCCTGGGCAAAGCCGCCACTGAACTGTTGCGCGCTGCCATAGCCGCCCGCATGCGCAAACACCGTGGCCGCAACGGCCACGCCCAGCACGCCGCCGAGCTGCCGCAAGGTCTGGAACAGGCCCGAGGCCTTGCCAATGTCGCCCGGCTCCACCTCTGCCAGCACCGCGCTTTGCACCGCCGGCATGGCCATGGAAACACCCATGCMCGTCACCACCATGGGCAGCACCCACAGCGCGTAGGCACTTTGCGGGCCGGCCAGCAGCGCCACCCACGCCACGCCAATGCCCTGCAGGGCCAGGCCGACCACGACCAGCTTGCGTGCGCCAACGCGCACCACCATGGCCCCGGCCACCGGCCCGACGAAAAACAGCGTGGCCGTCCACGGCAGCATGCTCAGGCCCGCGCCCAGCGGCGTGAGGCCCTGCACCACCTGGAAGAACTGCGCCATGAAAAACAGCGTGCCCATCAACGACGCCGTCATCAAAAACCCCGCCGCGTTACCCGCCGCAAACACCGGCGAGCGAAAAAGCCTGGGCGGCACCATGGCGTCCCACGCCTCACGGCGCTGCAAGGCAACAAAGGCCGCGCCCAACACGGCCCCCATGCCCAGCACGCCCAGCACAGGCAGGCTGAGCCACCCGCCGTGCGCGCCGCGCATCAGCCCCCACACCAGCCCCAGCAAGGACAGCACCATGAGCACCGCGCCCCGCCAGTCCAGYCGGCCCGGCGTACCCTTGCTTTCGGGCACCTTGCGCCACACCAGCGCGGCCACCCCCAGCGCAAACGGCACGTTGATCCAGAAAACCCATTGCCACGCCAGGCCGTGCACGACCGCACCACCCACCACCGGCCCTGCCAGCACCGCCAGGCCGGTGATGCCGCTGAACAGCCCCAGCGCCTCGCCCCGCTGCGCCGGCACAAACGTCGCCGCCAGCAAGGCCATGGCCAGCGGCAGCACCATGGCCGCGCCCAGGCCCTGCAGCGCACGCCCCGCAATCAGCCAACCCATGCCCGGCGCCAGCGCACAGGCCGCCGACGAGGCGGCAAACACCAGCAGTCCGCAGGCGTAAACCCGCTTGCGGCCAAAGCGGTCGCCCAGCGCGGCAGCCGTCATCAAAAGCACGGCAAAGCTCAGGCCGTAGGCATTGACCGTCCACTCGAGCGCCTCGACGGAGGCCGACAGCTCATGCCTCAGGGTGTCCAGCGCCGTGGTCACCACCAGCGCATCCAGCGCCGCCATAAACGACCCGGCCGCCGCCAGGCCCAGAACCCAGCGCTGCTGCGCGGTAAAACCTGCTTGATTCATTTGCGTCACTTCATCGCTCCTTGTTGGGAGGCGCCGCACCCCATCCGATGCTCCATCCAATGCCACATCCCGATAGATTCCCGCCTCTATGCCAAAGACGGCGCAGCCCGGCGAATCGATGCAAAAATATTTTTGCGTGGCCGCGCATCGTTTGGGCCCCGCCCAACGTCTCATAAAAAGAAACCCCCGGTTTGCCGCAGCCTTTCATCGGCAAAGCCACCCAAGACCCCACCTCCGAAGCACAATCACCAAGCCAAGGCCCCTTCATGAACGCCACACCCCACGCCACCGCCCTGCCTGCCGCACCAGCCGGCACACCCCAGCCGGCCCTGCCTGAGTTCATCACCCTCATGGGCAAGCTGCGGCCCCGGCTGCACCGCTACTGCGCGCGCATGACGGGCTCCATCTTTGACGGCGAAGACATCGTGCAGGACACCCTGGCCAAAGCCGCGCAAGCTTATGACCCGGCCACGGTGCAGCATGCCGAGGGTTGGCTGTTTCGCATTGCGCACAACACCGCCATGGACTTTTTGCGCAGCAAGGCCCGCGAAGAAGTGCACCTTGCCGATGAAGAGCCCGACACCACCGCCGACCCCCACGCCAGCGCCGAGCTGCGCCACGCCACCACGGCAGCGCTGCGCACCTTCATGCAGCTGCTGCCGGCCCAGCGCAGCGCGGTGATCCTGGCCGACGTGCTGGGCTACGCGATGGACGAAGCAGCAGAGGTGATGAACGTGAGCCTGCCCGCCATCAAGGCTTCACTGCACCGCGGCCGCCTGCGCCTGCGCGAGCTGGCCCAGCAACCCCAAGACAAAGCCCCACCGCCAGCTTTGTCGCCGGCAGACCAGGCCCTGCTCACCGAATACGCGGCCCGCTTTAACGCACGAGACTTTGACGGCCTGCGCGACATGCTGGGCGACCAGGTTCACCTGAACCTGGTGGCACGTCTGCAACTTGACGGCAAGGCCGATGTGGCCGAATACTTTGGCCGGTATTCAGCCGTGACAGGCGTGATGCACGTCACGCCCACCAACATTGAAGGCCGGCCGGTCATCTGGATACACCAGGAGAGCGATTCCACGGTCAATGGCGACTACATCGTGGGATTGGAGTGGCGGGACGGCAAGCTCATGACGATTCGCGACTTCAGGTATGCGTTTTACTTTGATGATGGGGTGCTGTTTGATATTTGAGCGCGGGGCCACTGGGCGAGCATTGACTTGACGGGCAATTGGCAATTCAGTGGCCGACTCACACTGCGACACCATGATCGCCACGTGGGCCTTTATTTGATGCCGGAGAGATGCTACTAGGCATGTGCCCCGAACCCCTAAGCTGTTGATTTATAAGGGGCTTACAGTGTGGTGGCGGTTACAGCTACCACAAACCCGTCTTGGTCACCCTTGGTCTGTGCGCATCCATCGGCCAGTCTCTCGGGAAGGGTGCCAAATCCCTTAGGACTACTTTGGTGCTGTTATGTAGCCGATGAACGTGGCCAGGCCGAGGCACATGATGTTGGCC
>NZ_JBFUBD010000118.1:0-8300 GCF_056405935.1 Polaromonas sp. P1_E3 | reverse complement strand
GAGGTGCAGTGGCTTCCGTTGACACGGCCCTGCATGCCCAGGCGCTGGGCTTCATCTGCMAGGGTTTCGATATGGCGGGAGAGCGGGTCGTCGGATTCGTCGCAATGCATGTCGACCAGCAGGCCGCGCTCGGCGGCGATTTCGCAGAGCAGCTTGACGCTGGCGGCGCCGTCGGCCATGGTGCGTTCGAAGTGCGGGATGCCGCCGACCACGTCCACGCCCTTGTCGAGCGCGCGCTCCAGGTTGTTGATGCCGCCTTTGGTCCGCAGCACGCCGTCTTGCGGGAAGGCGACCAGTTGCAGGTCGATATAAGGTCCGACCTGTTTTTTGACTTCAAGCAGCGCGTCTACAGCCAGCAGGCTGGGGTCGCTCGTGTCCACATGGCTGCGAATGGCCAGCAGGCCTTTGGCCACGGCCCAGTCGCAGTAGGCGAGGGCGCGTTCGATGATGGCCTCGGCCTTGAGCAGCGGCTTGAGTTCGCCCCACAGCGCGATGCCTTCGAGCAGCGTGCCGCTTTCGTTGACGCGCGGCAGGCCGTAGCTGAGCGTGGCGTCCATATGGAAGTGTGGGTCGACGAAAGGCGGGCTCAGCAGGTAGCCGGTGGCATCTACGAACTCGGCGGCGGGCGCATCCAGGTCGGGCTCCACTGCTGCAATGCGGCCGCCCTGGACGGCGACGGACATACCGGTTCTGCCGTCGGGCAGCGCAGCGTTCTTGATCAACAGGTCGAGCATCTTGGGACTCCTGGCAAGGCAAGCCTAGCGCTCGCCTTTGCGGTAAGGTTTCATCAATGCCTGAGGATACGCCRCCTTGCGCGCCACCAGTACCAGCGCAAGGATGGAGAGGGCGTAAGGCAGCATCAGGTACACCTGATAGGGCACGTTCACGATGCCCGACGTTTGCAGGCGCAGCTGCAGCGCGTCAAAAAACGCAAACAGCAGCGCCCCCATCAGCGCCTTGCCGGGCCGCCACGAGGCAAACACCACCAGCGCCACACACACCCAGCCGCGGCCGTTGACCATGTTGAAGAAAAAGGCGTTAAACGCCGACAGCGTGAGGAAGGAGCCGGCCACGCCCATCAGGGCCGAGCCAGCCACGATGGCGGCGGTGCGGGTGGCTGCGACGGAAATACCCTGGCCTTCGGCGGCCTGCGGGTTCTCGCCCACCATGCGGATAGCCAGGCCCGCCGGCGTGCGGTAGAGCAGCCAGGCGATCAGCGGCACCAGCAGCAGCGCCAGCAGCGTGAGCGAGGTTTGCGCGGCCAGCACGTTCAGCCCGCCGCCTGGAAAATCGTCGAGCCAGTGCATGGGGGCGAAGGGCGTGATGGTTGGGGGCGTGTCGACTTTGGGAAAGCTGACACGGTAGCCGTAGTAGCTGAGCGAGGTGGCCAGCAGGGTGATGCCGAGCCCGGACACGTGCTGCGACAGCGCCAGGCCGACCGTCAAAAATGCGTGCAGCAGGCCGAATGCCGCGCCGGTCAGCGCCGCCACCCCCACGCCAACCCACAGCGGTGCGCCGCTGTACACCACCAGCCAGCCGCTGAAGGCACCGGCGACCATGATGCCCTCGATGCCCAGGTTGAGCACGCCGGCACGTTCACACAGCAGCACGCCCAAGGTGCCGAGGATCAGCGGCGTGGCAATGCGCAGCACGGCAATCCAGAAGGGCGCGGCGGTGAGGATGTCGAGCATTTCAGCCATGCAGGGCACCTCTGTTGAGAGGCGTGGAGGTTGGTGTTGCTATGAATTTAATAGCTGCTTGCGCTCGTCTGTATTGGCTTGTGGCTACTATTTTCTGGAAAATTGGCCACGCAGCGGAAACCCGGGGCCCTGTGGGCTGGTGGCTTGGGAGGACGCGGGTGCCAGGAAAATTCATAGCCCCCGGCCCCTCGTTACCACACGGTACTGCGTCATCAAGGTCGCCACCAGCACGGAGATCAGCGACGCCGCCACGATGACGTCGGCAATATAGGTTGGCACTCCGACGGCCCGGCTCATGGTGTCGGCGCCGACCAGCACGCCCGCCACAAATACGGCGGAGGCCAACACACCCAGAGGGTTGAGCGCCGCCAGCATGGCGATCACGATGCCCGTGTAGCCGTAGCCGGGGGACATGTCGAGCGTGACATAGCTGGTGCGGCCAGCCACCTCAATGGCGCCTGCCAGCCCGGCCAGCGCGCCCGACAGCAGTGCGACCAGCACGACCGTGCGGGTGACCGGCACGCCGGCGAATGCCGCGGCTTTGGCGTTGGCGCCTACGGCGCGTATATCAAAGCCCAACACGGTGTATTTCAGAAGGGCCCACAGCGCCCAGGCCAGCGCAGCGGCCCACAGCAGGCCGGTATGGACGCGTGTCTGCTCGACCAGCTTGGAAAGCTCCAGGTCGCCTTGCAACGCCACGCTTTGCGGCCAGCCCATGGCGGCCGGATCTTTCATGGGGCCATCGAGCATGGCCGACACAAACAGCAGCATGATGAAGTTGAGCAGCAGGGTCGTGACGACTTCGTCGACCCCCAACCGGGCCTTCAGCAGGGCGGGGCCCAGCAGCAGCAGTGCGCCCGCAATAGCCGCGGCCAGCATCATCAGCACAAACAGCAGCCAGATGGGCGCATCAAAGCCGGTGCCGCCATGCATGCCGCCCACCGCCACCGCAGCCAGCGCACCGGCATAGAGCTGGCCTTCGGCCCCGATATTAAAAAGCCGCGCCTTGAAGGCGACCGTGGCGGCCAGCCCGGTGAGGATAAGGGGCACCGCACGGGTAAAGGTTTCGCTGAGGGCAAAGACAGAGCCAAAGCCGCCCTTGAACAGCAGCGCGTAGGTTTGGCCCAGCGGCGCACCGGCCCACAGCACCAGCAATGCGCTGATCAGCAAGGTGAAGGCGATCGCACCCAGGGGCGCGAGCACCAGGGCCCAGTGTGAGGTTTGCGTTCTTTTCTCCAACCTCATGCCGGTGTCTCCGCGGTCTGTCCGGCTTTCACGCCAGCCATCGCCAGCCCAATCGCCTCGCGTGTCCAGGCTTCGGCGGGCAGGGCCGCTGTCAGCTGGCCCGCGTGCATCACCGCCACGCGATCGCCAAGCGACATCACTTCGTCCAGGTCGTCTGAAATCACCAGCACCGCTGCGCCTGCGTCACGTGCGGCGATCAGCTGTTGCTGCACATACGCGACGGCGCCGATGTCGAGGCCCCAGGTGGGCTGGTGGGCAATGATGAGTTTGGGGGCTTCGGGTGATGCGGTGTTTGCAGAAGGCGAAACCAGGGCCCGCCCGAGGATGAGCTTTTGCATGTTGCCACCGGAGAGCGATCGCGCCGCAGCGTGGAGGCCACCCCCGCGCACGTCAAATTCACGCATGATGCGGCCCGCATGGGCCTGCGCAGCCTGGCGGTTGACCCACAGTGCCCTGGAAAACGCCGGGCTGCGCAGCCGCTCCGAGACGGAGTTCTCCCAGACGCTGAGGTCGCCGACCACGCCTACTCCGTGCCGGTCTTCGGGGATGCGTGCCACGTCCTGGGTGACCAGCCAGGCTGGCGAGGCTTTCATGGGCTGGCCGAGAAATGTCACGGAGCCCTCGCTGGCAGCGCGGGTGCCGCACAGCAGCTCGGCCAGGGCGAGCTGGCCGTTGCCTGAGACGCCGGCAATGGCGACGATTTCACCGGCCTTGAGTTCGAGCGAAACGCCGTCCAGGCGGTCTTGCCCCGCATCGGCCGTGCTGACACCTTTCAGTGTGCAAACCGGCAGACCAGTCGATGGCGCGGGGCGGCGCCGCGTGGCGGTCACCGCGTGGCCGACCATCCACTGCGCCAGCTGCGCCTGGCTGGTGCTTGTGGCAGGCGCTTCGGCCACCAGCTTGCCCCCGCGCAGCACCGCCACCCGGTTCGACACGCGCAGTACTTCGCCGAGCTTGTGGCTGATAAAAATGATCGACAACCCCTGCGCCACCATCTGGCCCAGCGTGCCGAAGAGCGCTTCGCTTTCCTGCGGCGTCAGCACGGCGGTCGGTTCGTCCAGGATCAGGATGCGCGCGCCGCGGTACAGGGCTTTCAGGATTTCGACCCGCTGGCGTTCACCGACCGAGAGGCTGCCCACCCTGGCATCGGGCGACACGGGCAGGCCAAAGCGCTGTGCCACGTCCAGCAACCTGGCGCGGGCTGCGCTGCGTCGTGAAAACAGCTGCCACAGGGGCTCGCTGCCCAGCATCACGTTGTCGAGCACGCTGAGGTTGTCGGCCAGCGTGAAATGCTGGTGCACCATGCCGACACCCGCGGCCAGCGCGGCCTTGGGGTTGCCGGGCGGCAGCGGCTGGCCAAAGATTTCGATATGGCCTTCGTCGGCTGTGTAGTGACCGAAAAGGATGGACACCAGCGTGGACTTGCCGGCACCGTTTTCACCAAGCAGCGCGAGGATTTCGCCGGCCTGCAAGTCCAGCGAGATCGCGTCGTTGGCGACCAGTGGGCCGAAGCGTTTGGTGATGCCGGTGAGGCGAAGGACGGAATTGGTCATCCTGGAGGACTAATGCCTGGAGTTGTGGCTCCAGACCAGCGGGGGCCGCGGAACTGGCTTTGCCAGGCCGCAGGCGCCGTCCCCTGCAAGGGGAGAAGGTGCTACACGCAGTGAGCATCCGACAGGGGTGTGCATTATTTCCAGGCCGCGAGAAACGCCAGCAGCACCTTGGCCGAGTTGTCTGCGGCGATATTCATGAAGGTCACCATTTCGTTGGCAGCTTCACCGCCGCCGGCCAGGTCGCTGAGCGAGCGGAAAGCAATGTAAGGAACGCTGTTGCTGTAGGCCACCATGCCTACGGCGGCGGTTTCCATGTCGAGCACGTTGGCCTGGAAGGTCTTGAAGGCGTATTCGCGGAAGGCTGCGTTGTCGACAAAAGCCTGGCCTGACACGCCGTTGCCGCCCACCATCAGCTGCGGCTTGTGCGTGAGGCATACCCCCGCGTTGCAGGCGCCGAGTTCGATGTTGCCCATGGCCCTGGCAACCGCGAGCATTCCCGGGTCGACGTCAAACCAGAACTTGCGTACGGGCACCGGGTTGGCGGCGGTGCGCGTTTCGACCGGGCGCGGGTGCAGCATGCCGAAGGGTGCCAGGGTCTGCGCCTCCATGCGAGGCGGGATAGTGAAGCGGCCCGGCGAAGTTTCGCGTGCCATCAGCACCTCAAGATATTGGCCCCACTGCGTGGGTACGCTGACGTCGCCGATGTGCAGGGCCGGGTTGACGCCGCCGGCGATGCCGCTGAAGACAATGTGCGTGATGTTGAAACGGTCGAGCACCAGCTGCGTGTTCATGGACGCGTTGACCATGCTGATGCCGGAAAGGAACAGCACGACCGGCTTGCCCTGCAGGGTGCCGGTGGTGAAGTCAACACCGTTGATGCGGTGCCTGGCAGGGTCTTGCAAGCGGTTGAGCAGCAGCGTCAGCTCGGGCTGAAAGGCCGATATCACCGCGATGCGGGGTGTGGCATCAAGCCGGACTGGGACGCCGGCAACTGCGCCAGGCGCATGAGCTGGATTGGGTGGGGCGGGTGCCGGTCCCGCACACCCCAAAAGGCCCAATGAGAGGAAGGACAGGAATGCCAGCGGCGCCGCGGCCCGCCAGGCATGGGACCGACTGAAAAGAAAACGCCGCAGGCAAAACAGGGATTGCATACGGCGCTTTCAGAAGGACAAGGGCGAGGAGGCGTAAAACGCCGGCTTATTTGGCAGTGGACTTGGGCTGGYCGTCGTCGACCTTGACGGTGAACTTGCCGGCCAGGATGTCGGCTTCCTTGGCTTTGACCTTGGCGACGATGTCGGCGGGAACCTTTTTCTCGAAGGTGCCCAGCGGAGCGAGTTCGGAACCTTTGTACTTCATCATGGAATAGGGGCCGTAGTCCTCAGCCTTGAATTTGCCTTCCTTGACGGCCTTGATGGCGCGGTCAATGCTGGGTTCCATGTTCCACAGGGCTGACGCCACCACGGTGTCGGGGTATTTGTCCTGCGTGTTGATGACGTTGCCGATGGCCAGCTTGCCTTTTTCCTTGGCGGCGTCGCTCACGCCAAAGCGCTCTGCGTACATCACGTCGGCACCCTTGTCGATCATGGCGAAGGCGGCTTCCTTGGCTTTGGGCGGGTCAAACCAGCTGTTGATGAAGCTCACGCTGAACTCGACCTTGGGGTTGGTTTCTTTCGCACCGGCCATGAAGGCGTTCATCAGGCGGTTGACTTCGGGAATCGGGAAACCGCCGACCATGCCTATCTTGTTGCTCTTGGTTACGCCGCCGGCAATCATGCCGCTCAGGTAGGCCGGCTCCTGGATGTAGTTGTCGAACACCGAGAAGTTGGGTGCCTGCGCCTTGCCGGACGAACCCATGAGGAAAGACACTTTCGGGAAGTCCTTGGCAACCTTGCGGGCCGCGGCTTCTACTGCAAAAGCTTCCCCGACGATGAGTGCGTTGCCGGCCGTGGCGTATTCGCGCATGACACGTTCGTAGTCGGCATTGGAGACGTTTTCAGTGGCCTTGTATTCGATTTCGCCGCGCGCTTCGGCGGCTTTGAGCGCCTTGTGCAGGCGGCTGACCCATTGCTGCTCGAAAGGTACGGTGTACAGCGCAGCGACCTTGGTCTTGGCCTGGGCAAATGCCAGGCCGGGCAGGGCGATGGCGGCGGCTGTGGCCAGCAGCACGAGATGGCGGCGCTTGACGGTCTGGGGCATGGGACTCTCCGGGTTGGGTTTTCAGGTGGGTGGGTGGTGTCTGGAAACTGCTATCAATTAAGGAGCTGCTTGCGCCCGTCCACAAAGGGCTGGAGCCTTATTTGGTTCCGAAGATCCGGTCGCCCGCGTCGCCCAGACCCGGCAGGATGTAACCGTGGCTGTTGAGCTCGCGGTCAATCGCGGCGGTATAGATGGCAACGTCCGGATGCGCAGTCTGCAGGGCCTTGATGCCTTCGGGGCAGGTCAGCAGGCAGACGAACTTGATGGACTTGGGGTTGAGCTCTTTGAGCCGTTCGACCGCCGCGATGGCCGAGTTGCCGGTGGCGAGCATCGGGTCGACCACGACAATGTCACGCTCTTCCATATCATGCGGCATCTTGAAGTAGTACTCGACGGCCGTCAGGGTTTTCGGGTCGCGGTACAGGCCGACGTGGCCGACGCGGGCGCCGGGCACCACGCTGAGCATGCCCTCAAGAATGCCATTGCCGGCGCGCAGGATGGAGACAAACACCAGCTTTTTGCCGTCGATGACTTTGGACGTGGTGGTTTCCAGCGGGGTTTCGATCTCGATGTCCTGCATCGGCATGTCGCGTGTGACCTCGTAGGCCATGAGCATGCTGAGCTCATTGAGCAGGGTGCGAAAGGTGTTGGTAGAGGCGTCCTTGCGGCGCATCAGGGTGAGCTTGTGCTGCACCAGGGGGTGGTCAATCAGGTGGACTTTGTTGCTCTGGACGGTCATGTGCTTGTGTGCCTCTGTGTTTTTATCTGTCGGTCTTTAGGTTCCGCTCGGGCTGCCTTGCCTTGCCTTGCTGGCCTGCTTCCGCATAGCTTCAAGGTGATGCTCAGAATACGGTACCGTCGCTTTCGATGTTCAGGGGCGGCAAACCTTGATGCAATTGCTGTGCCAATGCACGGCCCGCAGCCCAGGTGCCGCCTTCAAGCACACAGGCCAGCGGCATCTGTTCGGCCGTCAATCCCAGCTGCTCGCGCACCAGCGGTGCGAGCTCGTCAAGAAGGGCCACGGTGAGTGCGCGCCATTCGACGATGAGTTCGTCGCCGGCGGCATGCAGCCGGTTGGCCTGGGCCGGGTCCTTCAGCACCAGCACGCCGGCATCGARGAACAGGCCGCCGTTGCGGTATTCAGGCAGGCCCGTCAGGGCATCAAGCCCTTTGACTTGTACACCGGCCCACTCGAATGGCTCGAGCAGTGAATAGGTGAGCCACTGCGACAGCTTGTGAAAAGGCATCCAGCCCTGGCTGGGACCAGCTTTTGCCGATTCGCCATCGCCCGCTGCGTTGTGCTGCCAGCAATCGCCCAAGGGGATGGTGCCCAGGACGTTCTGGGCTGGCCAGATGGACGAGAGGCTGGTGAGCAGCACCGACAGCAGTTCATGCGCCTCAATGGCGCTTTGCCCGGGCTGCACCAGCGCCTCAAACAAATGGCCGGGCCGGCCACGCTGGCCAAAGATCGCGGGCTGGTCTTGCAGCGCCTGGCCCAGGCGCCGCAGCAGCGCGGCGCGCCCGTCGAGGCCGATCAGCGGATTCTCGGGCGTGACCTGGAAAGCCTGGGCCAGCTGGTCGGCGGTAATGGTTTTGAGGCGGGCAG